>JBCDJM010000242.1:0-11903 GCA_038747755.1 Cyanobacteria bacterium P01_H01_bin.35 | reverse complement strand
CCGAATCTGAGATTTATAGCTAGAAAATTCCAGTCAAAGAACTAAGACGTTGCAGTTCGACTAATTTTTGAGCAATCTCTGACGCCCGAATCTGAGATTTATAGCTAGAAAATTCCAGTCAAAGAACTAAGACGTTGCAGTTCGACTAATTTTTGAGCAATCTCTCACGGCCGAATCTGAGATTTCGAGCTAGAAAATTCCAGTCAAATAACTAAGACGTTGTAGTTGGAGTAATTTTCCATCAATATCTTAGAGGAGAATCTGAAATTTCGATCTATAACTTAAGTCAGATAACTAAAACGTTAAGTCCTAGATTTCCATTTATCTAAAATCTTATAACAAGGAGTCAATATTGAAAGTCCTACAAGAAAGAGTTTCTGGATCGGGCAATTCAAGAGCGATCGGATTTTTAGGTCTGGCAATATTTGCTCACTCTTGGCTTCCAATCTTTTACCGATTACTTGAAGGAGAAATCGGTCCATTTTCAACCGCATTTCATCGTGTTTGGCTTGCCACTTTGCTCCTAGGTCTCTGGAATGGAGCACAATATCTCAAAAACCAGTTTTCCCCAGATAAATCCGTCAAACAAAATCCCTACACCCGTTTAGTTATATTACAACTATTGGTTGCTGGAATTAGTTTTGCGGGTAATCAACTCCTATTAGCTTGGTCCTTGAGTCAAATGACTGTTGCTAATACCACAATATTAACGAATATGACTCCAATTTGGACAGTTCTTTTGGGTTGGCTGATCTGGAATCAAACCTTTGATAATGTCTTTTTAATTGGCATGGCAGTTGCTGTTGTAGGCGCTTGTATGATTGGCCTTCAAGACTGGCAATTGGCGACAGGAAATTTACAAGGGGATGGCGTTGCGATACTGGCGGCACTCTTCAATAGTACCTATCTACTTCCTGTAGAATCTTTGCGCTCCCAATTGAGTTCGATAGCAATTCTTTCATGGACTTGTGTAATATCGACTCTATTTATATTGCCTATTGCTTTGATGACAGAAACGCAAGTATTTCCCCACACTTGGTCAGGATGGCTTTTTGTGATTTTGTTGGGGTTAATCTGTCAACTTTTAGCGGTGGGACTTGTCACCTATTGCCTCAAGAAAATATCTTCTGGGTTAATAGCGGTTACCAAGCTACTTATCCCTATTATCAATGCTTTTTTAGCTTGGTTATTTTTTAGCGAAATTTTAAGTTTCTGGAACTATGTAGCATTTGCTGTGGTTATCTTAGGTCTCTATATCTCCAAATATAGTAAAATTTCGGAGTAAAGCGTTTGAGATTAGACAGATGAACCTAGAATCGGAACAATTACAGACCTATCAAGACCAAGGATATCTCTTGGTAGAAAATTGTTTTTCTCCAAAAGAGATTGAGGTGATGAAAGCCGAATTGCCGAGAATATATGCAGAAGGAAAACCCGGTACAATTACCGAAAAAGATGGCACGACAATACGCGCAATTTATGGAGCACACACCTATAATCCAGTGTTCGAGTGTTTGTCGAAACAAGCAAGAATCATTGAACCTATTCAACAGATTTTGGGGAGTTCGGTCTATGTTCACCAATTTCATATTAATGCTAAAAGAGCATTGACTGGAGATGTCTATTTATGGCATCAGGATTATGCTTATCATTTGAAAGAAGACTCAATTCCGACTCCGAGAGTGGCAATCGCAATTGTTTTTTTAGATGAAGTCCACGAATTTAATAGCCCTCTGATGGTTATTCCTGCTTCTCATCAAGAAGGTCTTATTGCCGAAAAGAGCGATCGAAAGCAACACGAAACTTATGAAGGTTATGACTCATGGATTGCTAATGTGACTAGCAATATTAACTATGCTGTTGATGAACCAACTCTGAAAAGATTGACTAAAAAATATGGCACAGTTGCTCCTAAAGGAAGTGCAGGTTCGGTATTATTTCTTCATCCGAATTGTGTTCATGGGTCAACTGCCAATATCTATCCTTTTGATCGAGCAGTTGTTGTGATTGTCTACAACAGTATTGAAAATATTCCGCTCCCTATGGAAAAACCGCGTCCAGATTTTTTAGCTAGTCCCAATCATACAGCGATCAAGCCTTTGTCAGGAGATGCTTTTTTAGCTATTGACATCCTCCCGACGCTGCTCTGCGAGACAGCACGGGATTCCCATCTATCATTCAAACAGACACTCGCTGACAAATGACTCAGGGCGGGTTGACACCTCACTGGAAAATGCTGGCCAGAGCCAGTCTAACGCTTCCTCCTTGTCCATTTATCGTCTCCGAGTGCCCCTCGGCGACTTGATTGAACAGTTACATTAATCTTAACCTTGGTTTTTAGTTAAGCAATATTTGTATGTTAACATTTTTTTTGTAAAACCGCAAGATTGATTGGCATTCATGCCGACGCTCCCCTAAGGGAGAGCGTGGGTCTTCTGCCAACATTTTGATAAATATTAGTAGACCGACACAGACAAGTCTGGCAACCATAACGTAGTAGTTCATCAATTTTATCTTGAGGGATAGCAATTTTGTAGAAGAATTTTATTTAGCAGTTTTTTTTGAGCGACTATCCCTTACTTCTACCTCGATAGATCGGTAGTCTGTTACCCATTGCCCAAGAGTTTATCTTCAGGGTTACTTGCTGTGGGTAAACTATTAATCCCAATAATGAATTCCTTCTTAACTTGGGCTTTGTTTTCTGAGATTTTAAGTTTCTGGAATTATGTGGCATTTGCTTTAGTTATATTAGGTATCTATATTGCCAACCAAAGTAAGCACAAATAATATGTTTTTAAAACTCAGACTGAAAAAATTTATCAAATTATCTATAGTAGGAAGTTTAATATTGATTTCTCTGTCTATAGATGTCAAAAAAGTTAGAAGTTTTTGTGGCTTTTTTGTGGCAAAAGTTGATGCTGAAATGTTTAATAATCGCTCACAAGTAGCGATCGCTCATCAAGATAATCAAACTACTTACAGTTTAGCTTTTGATTATAATTAGTTATTTTGGGTATCTATAATTGCCAACCAAAGTAAGCGCAAATAATATGTTTTTAAAATTCAGGCTGAAAAAATTTATCAAATTATCTATAGTAGGGAGTTTAATATTAGTTTCTATCTCTATAGATGTCAAAAAAGTTAGAAGTTTTTGTGGCTTTTTTGTGGCAAAAGTTGATGCTGAAATGTTTAATAACCGCTCACAAGTAGCGATCGCTCATCAAGATAATCAAACTACTTACAGTTTAGCTTTTGATTATAATTAGTTATTTTGGGTATCTATAATTGCCAACCAAAGTAAGCACAAATAATATGTTTTTAAAACTCAGACTGAAAAAATTTATCAAATTATCTATAGTAGGAAGTTTAATATTAGTTTCTCTGTCTATAGATGCCAAAAAAGTTAGAAGTTTTTGTGGCTTTTTTGTGGCAAAAGTTGATGCTGAAATGTTTAATAATCGCTCACAAGTAGCGATCGCTCATCAAGATAATCAAACAACTTATAGTTTAGCTTTTGATTATAAGGGGGAACCTGAAGAGTTTGCTCTAATTTTACCTGTACCAGTTGTACTAAAAAAACAAGATGTAAGAGTTATTTCACCAAAACTTTTTCAACGCTTAGATGATTTTACTGCTCCTAGGTTAGTTAACTATGATTTTGAAAGTAATCCAGTTCTTAGAGGTGGGGGAGTAAGAAGTGAGTCTCCTCGCGAAAATGTAAGAGTTATAGAAAGCTTCACCGTGGGAGAATATGACATTGTTATTTTAAGTACAACAGAGTCTAATTCTTTGGAAAGTTGGTTAAGGGAAAATCAGTATAAAATTCCTAGAGGTGCTGCTAAATATCTGCAACCCTATATTGATAAAAAACTTTTCTTTTTTGTAGTAAGAGTTAACTTAGAAGCACAAGAAAAACTTGGTTTTCAAAATTTAAGACCTCTTCAGTTTACTGTTAAGAATTATCCTCAGATTATGTTACCTTTTCAATTGGGAAAAATTAACTCAGAGGATACTCAGAATATCATCGTTTATTTTTTGAGTAAAACTGGTCGTGCTGAAGTTAGTAATTATGAAAATGTAATGATTCCTAGTAACTTTGATGTGCCAGAAAACATAGAATCAAAATTTGGTGAATTTTATCGAGAATTGTTTACTTCAACTATTAAAGCTACAAACAAAGAAATTGTAGTTATAGAATATGCTTGGGATACAGCTTCTTGTGACCCTTGTAATACCATACCCTTAAATTCTCAAGAGTTGAATGAATTGGGTATGAACCAAGAACAAGCATTTATCACCAGATTACATTTACAGTATACAAAGAACACTTATAATCAGGATTTAGAATTTACGATTACCTCCGATCAAACTCTATATCAAGGAAGATATATATTGTTACCAATTGACTACAATGAAGGTAGCAACTATTTCGACGACAAAGTTGAAATTAAAAATCCTTCTGGTAAAGTTATTTCGGAGGTTGAACTAAAAAAAATATTTGAAAAATTTTAGATATTAAAAATATCTAATACTGGATGGAAAAATTAATCTAGATTTTGATTCGATAAATCTATAGGAAAAATTTTACACATCATATACCGTGGCAAAAATTCTGGGTTTTCTTCAACACAATCTCTAGATGTTTTTAATTCGTTTTGCTCTTTGAGTGGATTTGCACATATAGCAAGTTTCCCTACTCCTGACATTAGTGAAATTGCTCTATTTTTGAGACTGTCAATATCTTGAGCTAATTTCTCTGCATCTGATATAGAAGGAGTAATAATGAAAAAAGTTTTGACTCCAAGTGAATCTGGGGCAAAGCCAAAACTACATTGATTTAATAGGCATTGAGTGGAAAAACTCAAAGTTTCATAGAAGCGATTAATTAGTGCTTGATAAAAAGATTCACTCAGGGAATGATCGTCGAAAGTCCGTTTAGATAACATGATAAATTTCCTTAGATATTATTTTTTTTCTTTATTATTAGTTTATCTTAACATTTCTTCAAATTATATGTCTATGATGCTCCGATCTTTATTATCTAAATCACAAAACTATAAGATAATAATTACTAATCTAAGTGTCCTAAATCACACATAAGTTCAATAATGGATAATGGATAATGGATAATTACCTCTTCCTTTCAGGGAGAAGATTGAAAAAAAGGAAAATAAATTCATTGTTTCTCCTTGAAAGGAGAGGCTTTAAACCTTAACTTTTTGGTAAGTATTTCCGACAGAAATGCTTGCCAAATAAGACTATTTTCAATTTTTATATTTCCAGTTTTTTGTAATTCAGATAGCTTTCATTAATTAATAATGAACAATGAATAATCAAGAGAGGATATTCAATAATTAATAATTAATTATTAATAACTACCTCTTCTTAAAACAGATAGTTTTGGTGAAAAGGAATTTTTTTCTTCTCTTGGTTAATTGGATATTGCAAGAAGACCCGCTCTTTCAGAGCCACTCCGCTTTATATGTCCCTCAGCGTTAACGTTTACGGAGCATTCCGGAACGGAAAGTTGTGCGGAACGCTAAACGCCATTCTCTCCTAAAAGAATGCTTCACAAACAACTGCTGTTTTATCATTGAAAGGAGAGGCTTTAAACCTTATTTTTTCGGTAAAATATCCCTATAATTATCAATTATCCATTGAAAATGACAGGCTTTAAACTAGATAGATTAATTATTAATTAATTATCCATTGATAAAGTAGCTACAGTAATTCTCAGGTGTTAGTCAGGTACAAAAATCTAGATTTTAGGAAACAGGAATTACGAGGAAGAGGAAATAAGAAAAACAATTTTACTTAACTCTCCTAAAAAACATCATAGATATAAACAAAGATTGTGGTAATTAAGTTTTAGTTCCTACAGAATCAAGCAGCAGTAAACAGGAGAAAAATCTCAGCAATTTATAACTGTGACTTTTGTTTCATGTCCTATATTTTTTTGACGCAAGCTACAACAAAATACATTCCAGTGACAATGGCCACACTAACCACCAAGAATTATCAAGAATTGTAAGTTTAATTGCTCAAGATTCAAATGGGAGTGTATCAGATATTAGTGTTTTTTCTCATGGCAAAAGGCTATTATCTGTAAAAGTTGAAAATATTAAATATAAAAATGGAACCTACTCTTGAAAAACTCAAAAGTAAATTTGACACAGCCTTACTTGCTGCCTTTGGTCAAGATTTAGCAGGTACAGATCCAATGGTTGTTCCTGCTAGTAATCCCAAATTTGGAGATTATCAATGTAATGTAGCAATGTCTTTAGCCAAGAAATTAAAGGATAAACCAAGGGCGATCGCTACTCAAATTATTGACAATCTTGACATTACCGACTTTTGTCTCCCACCAGAAATTGCTGGACCTGGGTTTATCAATCTTAGTCTTAAACCAGAATATATCGAAACCTGCCTAGAGGCAATAATTAACGATGAGCGACTAAATATTTCTCCGGCTAAAAATCCTCAAAGAGTTGTGATAGATTTTTCTAGTCCTAATATTGCTAAAGAAATGCACGTTGGACATTTAAGGTCAACAATTATTGGAGATTCTTTAGCAAGGGTATTAGAATTTCAGGGACATGATGTATTAAGACTAAATCATGTGGGAGATTGGGGTACTCAGTTTGGAATGTTAATTACTTATTTAAGGGAAGCTTTTCCGGAAGCTTTAAAGACTCCTGATGTTTTAGATATAGGAGATTTAGTTGCTTTTTATAAGCAGTCAAAAAAACGTTTTGATGAAGATGAAAATTTTAAAGAAAAGTCTAGAAAGGAAGTAGTAAGTTTACAAGCGGGTGCTGAGGATAGTAATTATGCTTGGCAACTTTTATGTAATCAATCTCGGCGGGAATTTCAAGTTATTTATGATTTGCTTGATATTAAGTTAAATGAGCGGGGAGAGTCTTTTTATAATTCTATGTTGTCTGGGATTGTGGAGGGGTTAAATAAGTTAGGTTTATTAGAGGAAAGTGATGGTGCTAAATGTGTATTTTTAGAAGGATTTACTAATAAGGAAGGTGAGCGTTTACCTTTAATTGTACAGAAGTCGGATGGTGGTTATAATTATGCGACAACTGATTTAGCTGCCTTAGTTCATCGAATTGAAAAAGAGGAAGCAAAGCGATTAGTTTATGTTACTGATTCTGGTCAAGCTAATCATTTTGCTCAAGTTTGGCAGGTGGCAAAAAAGGCTGGTTGGATCTCAGAAAATGTAGAGGTTGTTCATGTTTCTTTTGGTTTGGTTTTGGGAGAAGATGGGAAAAAATTAAAGACTCGTTCTGGAGAAACTGTGAGGTTGAGAGAGTTATTAGATGAGGCTATAAATAAGGCGCGGAATGATTTGGAAAAAAGGTTAAAAGAGGAAAATCGTTCGGAGAGTGAAGAGTTTATTGAAAATGCTGCTGGAGTTGTTGGTTTAAGTGCGGTGAAGTATGCAGATTTGAGTCAAAATCGGAATAGTAATTATGTGTTTAATTTCGATAAAATGTTGGCTTTGCAAGGCAATACTGCTCCTTATTTGTTATACGCTTATGTGCGGGTTCAAGGAATTGCTCGTAGGGGAGAAATTGATTTTGAAAAGTTGAGAAAGGATGCCAAAATTATTTTGCAGGATGAGCAAGAGTTGGTTTTAGGAAAACATTTATTACAGTTGAATGAAGTCTTGAATATTGTGTCTGTTGAATTGTTGCCTAATCGTCTTTGTGAATATTTGTATGAGTTGAGCGAAAAGTTTAATAAGTTCTTTGAAAAATGTCCGGTTTTAAAGTCGGAGGAACCTTTGCGCACTTCTCGATTATTGTTGTGTGATGTAACGGCAAGAACTTTAAAGTTGGGTTTGTCTTTGTTGGGAATTTCTGTTTTAGAAAGGATGTGATTTGTACCTCAATTGAATTTTTTTGTCTTTCTCGCTCTGGAAGAGTTTGATTTAGCAAACTGAGAAAATTTGAATTTTTCAAGAAGTTCTTTGATAGTCATAATTGAGTATGTAGGTACGCAAAACCTTAAGAGAAAAAAGAAAACCTTTTCAGTTTGGAGTTTCCAAGGAATAGTATTGAGAAATTATTTGAATTTTAGGAGTTATTATGATTAGACCAGCAAAGCTGTAAACAAATCAGTTAATATTTTGGAAGGTTGACAATATCATTGATTTTTTATTGTAAGTATTTCCTACGGAATACTAATAACTGACTACTTACCCATATATAACAAACATTCTTAGTATTTAAAATAATAGCAAATCTGCTGTACTAAGATGATATTCAAAAAAGTCAAAGTTAAAATTGGTTCTTATTATTTTGGAATTGAGGTAACTAACTGATAAAAACCAGATTTTATCTAACTACTTTAAACTTTTGCCTCAATACTCAATCTCAATATTTCCTGACTAATTATTACTCTAATGAATAAATATAAAAGTATTGACAGATAAATACTTTAGCATTTTTATGCCTGGAAAAAGTACGAACTTTTAGGTCAAAAAGGTTCAAAAATTTAGCATTTTTTGCTCAATATTACAAAAAAATCAAGAGATAATTCCTCCCACTACCTCCTCTAAATTTGCTGTTTCTCCTGACTCATGACTCCTACTAAAAGACTTTTTCAGGAAACCCTAATTATTGCTTTAATAAATAAATCTCAAACTATTGACAGATAAAAAATTTAGCATTTTTATATCTGGAAAAAGTGCAAATTTTTCGGTCTAAAAAGCTTAAAAAGTTAGGATTTTAGGGTGACGCTAGGCAGAAAAATCAAGGGATAAAATATCCGACCTCCTCACTCATTCCTCCTAACTCCTACTCCTACCACTTACACTTTTTCAGCAAACCCTGATTAGTGCATGGATATGGAAAATCCATAATTAATTTCACAATCTTCAATAAAAATTCAGGATTTACCATGATAAAAGTGTATGATAATTATAGGTAGATATGGTACTATAGTTTCTAGCTGCCACAAAATTTTGAAACTAAGTCAGCAATTTTAATCAACTTTTGCTGAAAAATAGAATTTTTAACTGATTCAGTGAATTAAGCCTGTAAGTGGGAAAAGACTCAGAGGTGCAAGTATCAGATACCCAACTCAGGTTAAAGGTACTTATAGAAATAAATATCAATCAATATCTAAATCAAATTCGGCTGCAGATCCTAATAGTTTTACTTTATAGTTATGCTTAACAAGAAAGTCTTAATAGTAGATGACTGCGAAACTGTCAGAAAACTATGTTCACATATCCTAGCAAAGATAGGATTAAATATTACATTAGCAAGTAATGGTTTAGAAGGACTAGAAAAAGTTAAATTAGAGCATCCTGACTTAGTGCTTTTAGACATTATTATGCCGGAAATGAATGGATATCAAGTTTGTCGTCAAATTAAATCTCACCCTCAAACTATGAATATACCTGTAGTTTTTTGCTCTGGTAAAAGTGCAGAAGTTGATGTATATTGGGCAATGAAACAAGGAGCTGATGGTTATCTCAGTAAACCTGTACAAAAGAATGAATTAATGGCATTAATGGCGAGGTTTAATATTATTAAAAATGTGAGTGAAGAATATAGTAATCAGTGTTTTTATAAGCAAGGTCGTGTCAGGATATTACCTATATAAATATAATATGAGTCTGAGTATATAGTCATCTTATAATCAGAATAAAAAACTTTGTCGGCTAAAACTATCTCAGAGCAAGAAACCCTAGCCTCAATCTAAACTGAAATGATTATAAGTATAATTAGTTAAATTTTTGGAGATTTTAGATAAGCATTCAGCTACTAGCATTTCCGTCCTGGAATGATCCGCAAACAGCATTCAGATACATGAACGTAATAACTTACTAAAATTAGCTGATGACCTTTTTCTTGTTCTTGATAACTTTTAATTCTCCTTGGGCACTAATTTCTCTTTTCAAGATTATGAGTTAATAATTTATAGCTGATAGCTGACGGCCGAATGCTTGCTATTTTATAGTAGCTAGGAACTAAAAAATATCAAAGTCTTTTTCTGGAAAAAATACAAAAATTTCCATTGCTAAACAAAGTAAATAAGTAGGGCTTGCTGAAAAGTCTTATGGGTGGGTAGGAGTCAGGAGACAGGAGACAGGAGACAGGAGAAATGGGGAATTTAGAGGAGAAAGGAGCAAGAATTATCCCTTAATTTTTATGCCTCGCATCAAGCAAAAATCCTCACTTTATGCAGCTCTTTAGAATGAAAACCTTGTATTTTTTCCAGACCTAAAAAGGCACTTATAGCGCTACGCATTAAGGTTAGGACATTTCTAAATCCTAAAACCCTTTATTAGTCTACTATTCCCTAGTCCCTATTCCCTATTCCCTAGCGCGTAGCGCTATACCTTTATCTGTCAATGCCTTTAGATGTAATCAGTAAGCCCTAAGTAGTTTAAAAATTAATAATTAATAATTACCTTTTATTATAAAGAAGAGGATTGACTAAAAAGATTTTTTTCTCCGTGAATGGAGAGGCTTTATACCTTAATTTTTCGGTAAGCATCAATAAACGTTAAGATTATTTATAAGGCGGGTTTTGAGAACTAGACTGTGCTTACGTCAAAGCTTTAGCTTAAATTCGCCCCTACAATTTTTTTAACTTTTAATTAGAGCTACATACTTACCTAATTAAAACTAATTACATTTTTTCTAACAAAAGACACTCGAATCTAAATTTCTAGAAATTACTTCTAATAGAAATAAACCCACTACAGAATTTCCTTGTCGATCTAGAGGAGGACTATAACAAACAATTACTCCTGCACCAGGAACTACTCCTAAAACAATTCCACTAACACTAGATTTAGTTGGAATTCCTATTTCTACAGCATAACGACTTGATGCTTCATATAAACCACAAGTAGTCATTAATTCTTGAACTGTAAAACAGTATTTTTTCCAGTCAGAGTTAGGTGGTTTTACTAATAAAATTCCCAAATTAGCCACATCAAAAATACTGCCAGATAAACAACAGATATGATTATAAGTATCTAAAGTAATTTCTGCATCCTTTATATAACCAGATTCTAATAACTTTTGAGCAATAGCTCGATTATTCTGATTAGGTAAAGAACGAACCGAAGCCAACATATTCTCATCTAAAAATAATTGACAAATTCCGTGATTATTCAGCCAATAACAAAAATTTTCACACCTTTCTGTTGCAGTATTTCCTGGCAATAAAGATGATAAAGCGATCGCTCCACTATTAATCATAGGATTTCTCGGCCATCCGCCATCAGCTTCCAATTGTTCCAAAGAATTGAAAGGCTTTTTAGAAGGTTCTTTGCCAACTATATTAAATACAAATTCATTGCCAAATTTAGATAACAAATAAAATAACAAAAATGGTTTAATCAAACTCATTAAAGGAACCTTAGTTTCCACATCTCCTAATGAAATGAGCTGATTATCAAGACTTTGACAAACAACAGCCAAACTATTTTGCTTAGCCTCTGCAAGTAAAGGGATATAAGTAGGTAAATTTCCTAATTTAGTCCGAGCTAACCCTTCTTCAACCCAGACTTTGAGTTGCTGTTGATTAATGTTTGATAAATTATTAAACATAAATATATAGCAGGGAATAGGGAATAGGGAATAGGGAACACGGAACAGTTGGAAAAATATTTCCCCTGTCTAAGATAGATCCTCAGTCTATATCCTAACTAATTCTTTCTTAGCTATAGCAACATTAAATGATTTGTGAAAAAACTTTAGGTGTTTAGTTTCCAAATCTCATTTTTGCTTAGTTTGGAGACCAAAACCCTACTCGAAAATGTTAGAACACAATTGCATATTGCTATATAAATTGTCTATCTATGAAAATTATTTTTATTTATAATCTATTTATTTCAGATGAAAATGGTAATTGTAATTATCCCATTT
>JBCDJM010000241.1:0-11933 GCA_038747755.1 Cyanobacteria bacterium P01_H01_bin.35 | reverse complement strand
TAATTCAACGGATGAACCCACCCCTACAGATTAATTTTTATGATTATTAATCATATTTCCTATTCCTTGAATATTAAATTGTTTAGGAAATGAAAATATATTTTCAGTATAAATTTTATCATTAAACCAATTTATTGGATTATTGAAAATATACTCTCTAATATTATTTAATGATGTTTCACTTCTAATAATATGTTCATAATATCCCCTTTGCCAGACTGGAACACCTTTAATTTTTCGCAACCGATTAATTCTACGGGATGAAAATGTTTTTAAACGTCTAATTATTTCAGGTAAACCTTGTTTGTTTGAATGTTTATCATTATCTGTTATTTGAATAATTCCATGAATATGATTAGGCATAATAATAAAAGCATCAAGGTTTATATAAGGATAAACTGTTGTTAAATTAAACCAATTAAAATCAACAATTTTCCCATAGCTATTTAAAATAATTTTATGATTATCAATCACCCCTAATAAACATTCTTTTTGCCAAATACAAATAGTCACAAAATAGAAACCAGCTTGACTATAATCATATCCTTTTAAACGGATTGATTGACGATTATGAAGGTTAGGATTATATTTCATAAATTTATACAAAAAATTATTTGATAATTATATCAATTGTAGGGGCAGGTTCCATCATTAATTTTGATGGTAATAATTAAATTAACAAAACCTGCCCCCAACCCATAAATAAATATGCTGCAATTAATGGTGATGGGGGGGTGGGTTTATTATTATTTATTGTTGGGTATGTAATTCAACCGATGAACCCACCCCTACGGGTTAATTAATTAATATTGTATTGTAGGGGCAGGTTTCTCCATTGATTTTGATGGTGGTAATTAAATTAACAAAACCTGCCCCATTCCCATGAATATCCCCCAAACCAATGAATAAATATTGTCGAATTAATGGTGATGGGGGTGGGTTTATTATTATTTATTGTTGGGTATATAATTTAACAAATTAACCCACCCCTACTATTTTCCTGCTCTAATTTCAAAGCATTAATAACTTTTTCATACTCAATTTTCACCTCAGCAAAAATCTTTATTGCTTCTGCTGGAGTAGAATTTCCTGACTCATAAGCTAAACGAGCTAATACTTCTAATTCCTGACAAATCTTATAAAGATTCATCCCACCTAAAGTACCACTAATAGACTTCAAAGAATGAGCAGCATTCTTAAGTATTAATGGGTCAGTTTGATTAATAGCAATATTAATATTTTCTAGCAGTTCGGGAGAAGTCTTGAGATAAATTTCTATTACTTCATCTAAAGCTTCTACTTCTCTCAAACTTTCTATTATCTTACTCTCAAGAATAGTCTTTTCAGGAGAAATATTATTTTTATTTTCCTCAGTTTCTACCGCAGTATTTGATGGAATAAAATTAATTTTTTCCTTCCCCTCAAAAACCAGAGGTTGACATTTACTCAAAGCTTCAATAAGCTGTTCCATTTGTATAGGTTTACTAATATAATCATCCATTCCCGCAGCAATACATTCTTCCCGATCGCCCTGCATTGCATTAGCAGTCATAGCAATAATTCGAGGTCTTTCCTGAGAAGCTTTTTCCGGATATTCTGTAGGCTTTTCATATTCTTGCCGAATGCGACGAGCCGCTTCGAGACCATCCATTAAAGGCATTTGCACATCCATCAAAACTACATCATAAGGCAAACTAAATACAGCTTCTAAAACTTCTAAACCATTACTAGCAACATCAGCACGATATCCCATCCGTTGTAAAATTTGTAAAGCTACTTTTTGATTAACTAAATGGTCATCAGCTAATAATATTCTTAGGGGTAATTCTTCTGCTAATGAAGGAATTTTTTCAGCATTCCATTTACTATTATTTGTGATTCTAACTTGAATACCTTGACCAGAAAAAATATTTAGTAATATTTCATAAAGCTGAGATTGTTTGACAGGTTTATTGATAACTGCTGCAAATAATTGATTAGAAAGATTAATTTCTTGCTTACCTAAAGAAGAAAGAAGTACCAGAGGTAAATCTTGATAAATTTGATTTTGACGAATTTTTTTTGCTAAACTTAAACCGTCAATTTCTGGCATTTGCATATCTAAAATTGCTACATCAAACTTATTCTCTGTTGCCATTAATTCTAAAGCATGATTAGCATTTTCAGCACTGCTAACTATCATACCCCAGGATTCAGTTTGTTTGAGCAAAATTTTTCTATTCGTATTATTATCATCAA
Organism: Cyanobacteria bacterium P01_H01_bin.35; assembly: GCA_038747755.1. GTDB lineage: Bacteria > Cyanobacteriota > Cyanobacteriia > Cyanobacteriales > Microcoleaceae > Trichodesmium. The sequence goes on along the minus strand of JBCDJM010000241.1, from coordinate 9,695 downwards.
CGATTAATATTCTTTTATCTACTAAATTATGCTGAATACCATCTAAATAATTAGTTTCAATTAATTTATCTTTAACAGTCTGAATACTACATTTATTGACTATCGTAAAATAGAAAGTTGAACCGAATTTTTCATTTATATTAGCCGACTTTTCATCTAAAGTAGATAATCTATAACCTGCTGGGGGAGTTCCGCCAATTACGCTCATACTCTCAACCCACATCTGACCACCCATCATTTCAGCTAATCTTTTACTAATAACTAATCCTAAACCTGTACCTCCATATTCTCTACTCGTAGAAGAATCAACTTGACTAAAAGACTTAAATAAACGATTCATACGACTAGCAGGAATGCCAATACCTGTATCTTTAACTGAAAATTGTATTTCGTATGTCGGCCAAATGTCACAACTATTAGATTCGGAAATATTTTCTGTTGATAAATTTTGTAAATTTTCCTCTATTTCTAGCCTTCTTCCACTAACAAAAACTAATACCTCACCACGAGCAGTAAATTTCACAGCATTACTCAAGAGATTAACTAAAATTTGACGTACCCTAGTAATATCTCCAATTGCCATAGTTGGAGTTTCTGGGTCAATAAAATAGGCAAGTTCTAATCCTTGTTCGCAAGCTTTTGCTGCTAATAAATCAATAGATTCTTCCAGGCAAATTTGTAAATCAAAAGGATGTTCTTCTAAGTCTAATTTTTCTGATTCTATTTTGGAGAAATCAAGAATATCATTAATCAATGACAGTAAAGCATCACCACTACTACGAATAGTCTGAACAAAATCTTTTTGCTCTAATTCGAGAGGAGTATCTAATAGTAAACCAGTCATACCAATAACTGCATTCATTGGGGTTCTAATTTCATGGCTCATGGTTGCCAGAAATTCACTTTTAGCCCTAGTAGCAGCTAGTGCTTCATCTCTAGCTTTTGCTAAATCAGTTGCCGTTTTTTGACGCTCTAATTCTCCAGCTATCCACTGCGCCATTAGTTTTAATAATTCTTGATCTACTGCTTTAAAAGGTTCGCTCAGAGGTTGAGGACTCCAGAAATTAAGAGTACCGTAAACTGAACCTCCTACCATAATTGGCGCTCCCATATATGCTTCGATAGGGAAAGCCATATCTATATTGGAATAAAAACCCGAATATTTAATAGATTCAAAACATATTGGTTCTTCTCCTATAGCTGAAAAAATAAAAGTTTTTTCTAAGTCAAATTTTTGTCCTTTAGTAATATAATTATCAGGACTTTTAGCTGCGACAATAGTATATTGATTATCCTCAATTCGAGATAAGACTCCTATTTCTAGACCAAATTTTTCACATCCCATTTCTAATAATTGTTGGAGGCGATAATTAAAATAAGAACTTAGGTAACTATCTTGATTTTTATGTTGATAAGGAGCAGCAGTTATTTGATATAATTTCCGAATAGCAGCTTCACTTTCTTGTAATTCTTGTTCTCTTTGTTTACGATCGGAAATATCACGAGAAACTGCAATAATTTCTTGTACTTTCCTAGTTTCAGGATGGCGAATTGTGCGAGCGGTAGTTTCAAACCAAATGTATCTACCATCTTGATGGCGGATACGGTAGGTAAGAGTATAAGTTACTGGCTTTTTGAGAATGGTATAATAAGCTTTAGCAAGTAGTCTAGTATCTTCAGGTGCCAAAAATTGTTCTGGATGAGTTCCGACAAGTTCCGATGGAGAATATCCCACCAGACTATGACAAGCGGGTGATACATGAAGAAAAACTCCATCCCAAGAATGACGAGAAATCATATCGGTGGAGTTTTCTGCCATTAGTCGATAGCGTTCTTCACTGTCTTGATGATCAAATTGAGAATTTTCTAATGCTTCTAGCATTTTATTCATAGTCTCTGCCAAACTAGACAACTCATCATTGCCTGGCATTGATACACGGGTGGAAAGGTTTCCACTAGAGGCTATTTTCTTTACTACTTTGCTAAATGTTGAAACGCGGGAGACTACCAATTTTTCTATAACTGCAATTGTCACCACACAAAAAACGAAACCTACTATTACCCATGAAAGAATAAAGTAACCCCAAAGCGATCTACCATGGTTATGAATTATTCGATCTACTTCTACTTTTAAAATTAGAGCTGGTTTACCATAGATATCTTTGATAATTTTGTAGCCAGCTATTTTATTAGCGCTCAGAGGTTCTACAACTATTTCTGAAGTTTTCAGTTGCTGATTAGTTTGCTTGGAAAGGGAATTATTTTCCCACCGATTAAAAGTTAGTGATAATTTTGTGGATTCAGCTAACCTTGATATCATTTTATTATCTAGGTAGCTTCCAACAATTAGAGTATCGTTGTTAAGACTATCTTTTTCATTCGGAACAGAAGTCGCAGCAATTAGGATAGGTGCTTCTGGTAAAATAATAATACCTGTTTTGGGAAGATAATTTTTCGGCTCTAGATTTTGAATTACAGATAGATGTTTTTTTAAGCTTTCAGGTATTAGTATTTCTGTTTGTTTATTTAGATCAAATCCTTGACTAAATAAAATTTCTCCTTGAGAATTAAGTCGTAATATTAAGTTAAGTTTTTGATTAATAAAAAAGTTTTTAACTAAATTGAAATTAATCAATTCTTCTATAGGTAAGTTCCCATCAGGTTCTACTTTATTTTCATTAGTAAATTTCTTTGAAAATAACAATATTGTATCCTGTCTGAGTGTGGCAGATAAATTGGCCAACTTCTCATCCAGTCCATTTAATCCTCTGGCAACATCCAGACGAACATAATCTGCCTCCAAATCTTGGAAGTCATAAACCAACATCATTGATGCTGTAGTACACAAAACCGCTATAAGACTAGCGATCGCTGTACTAATAATAATTAGTGTCTTTTGACGAAGTTTCATCGAGTTGTTCTTGATTAATCCTATTCAGCAACCACCCACCCATTTTTATTACTCCCATTGAAGTATAAAAACAGTGGATTAGGAATTTGCTTTTTTCTGATAGCTATCACCCTAGGCATGATTGTCTATAAAAATTTCCCTGGCATCAAATTTTCCTAATTACAGCCTAGCAATTTAGAACAACAGAAGGTATAAATTTCTAAATAATTATCAGGGTTTTCTCAGGATTAATAGCTAAGTTAATAACTAATTATAATTCCAGGATTTTGTAGCAAGAAAGAGCGAAATGAAGTTTATTGTTAAATGGCCAAAAAAAATGACCTTCAGAGAATGTAAAGATTCATCATCTTTACAAACACGTCTCACAGTAGGTATTGCAGTATTTTCAGTATTAGGACTAGGCAGTGTAGCTTTGTGGACAAGTTGGAAGATGCAGCAATTATTGGTAGTTAGTCATAAGCATAACATTGAGCAGATAGCTGAACGTTTTCCCAGAGATGTTGAAATGTATAGCAAAATGTGGTATCCGAAAAAAAGTTTACAGAAAGCTATTGATAATTTAACATTGGCCAATGTATTTCTTTGGGTCAAAAGTCATAATGGAAATATTTTGGCTGAATCACAAAATTTGCGGAATGATACTGACCACTTTATTTTAAAGTCTCTAACTGAGATGCCACTTGAATCTTTGGTATATCCGATTAATGGACGTTATTTTGTTTTATGTGGTGGGCCTATAACAATTAATGGGATGAGTATTGGTAAACTTTATATTGCTTTGGACATTACCCGTGACCAAAATATGTTAGTGACGATGGTGATGAGTCTAAGTGTGGCGAGTATCTTGGCAATAATGGTAGTGACAATTGCTATTACTATTTATATTCAACGTTCCCTCATACCTCTATGTCAGATTAGTCGATTTGCTGATAATGTTAATGCTGATCGTTTGGCTGAAGCAAGGGTTTCTTTGGAAAAAGCTCCTAGTGAAGTAAAGCAGTTGGCAAAAACTTTGGATACTATGTTAGGCAGGTTGTCTGATTCTTGGGAGCAGCAAAGGCAATTTGTGAGTAATGTTTCTCATGAGTTAAGAACTCCTTTAACTATTGTTTCTGGGTATCTCCAAAGTCTTCTTAGACGGGGTAATAATTTGACAGAGACTCAGAAGGAGGCAATTGTGGTTGCTTCTGGGGAGGCACAACGCACGATTGAGTTATTGAAAGATTTGCTGGAGTTAGCTAGGGCGGATAGTGGCCAAATTCACTTTCATTTGGAATTGGTGGTACTGAATGATTTGGTGGCGGAAGTAGTGGAAATGGCGAAGCAGTGTAGCGATCGAGAAATTATTTTGAGATTAGGGAATGGAGTTAACGAAGTTAGAAGTGAGAAGTTAACCCACCCCTCACCCCTCCCTGGAGGGGAAGTCAGAAGTTGTTTTTATAACGGGGATTTGAGCAACGCTCCAAAAAGGTTTAGCCAATCAAGGCGGGATTTTCGACCCAATTATTTTGATAATTTAGTTTCTTTTGAGGTTGAAAACTCTAATAAATTATCCTCAGAGATTAATTTAGATGATAATTCTTTGGGTGGTGGGTTAAGTTTAAAATCAAAAAGTATTCCTCAAGTTAAGCAAAGTTATGTTTCTCAATCTGAAAGTTTATCGTTAATTGAAGTAATGGTAGATTCTAATCGTCTTAAACAGGTTTTACTCAATTTGATTGACAATGCTGTTAAATATTCTGAGCCAAATTCTCCTGTTATCTTAAATGTTTATCAACAAGGTGGTGAAGCAATAATTCAGGTTTGTGACCAAGGTAAAGGTATTCCATTGTCGCAACAAGCTAAGATTTTTGAACGTTTTTATCGAGGTGATGAAGCTAGAAATCGTTCTGGTAATGGAGCTGGTTTAGGTTTGTCTATTGTGAAAACTTTAGTAGAAGGAATGGGAGGAAATATTCAGGTTTATTCTAAGTTAGATCAAGGGAGTGTATTTACAGTTAAATTACCACTCAAAAAATAGCTTTTTTTTGAATTTTAGTATTAATTAATTTCAGCTTTATTTGCATAGTTACTGCTGACTAAGTAGTTAGATATCAAGAAACAACTCTGTGTTAAGAAATACAAAAAGATGAGTAATTATTATGCTAAAAGTGTTTTAGTAATGTTTACAAAGTTTTATATATAACAATCAATAATTTCAGATGTGAGAATTTTACTGCTCCCTAACAGTTTAAACTCTAGTTGGTTATGATCGTCAGTTATATTCAGTTTTTCCCTTCTTTTCTGTTGACTTCTAGTGTTGCCTAAAAATTTACAATATCTCACAATTTGTGCGACTACTTAGGGCTTGCTGATTAATTCTCAAAGAATTGATGGATAAATGTATTAACCTTTTTAGGTCTTCAAAAGCGCTAGCTTTTAGGTCTAACAGGTTCAAAAAGTTAGGATTAAAGACTCACTAGGGTAAAAAAAATTAACAGATTATTCTTCCTACTACCTTATCTATAACTCCTCTTTCTCCTGACTCTTAACTACTCCCTACTCCCTACCTCAACAAAAAGACTTTCCTTAACCAAACCCTACTTATTTGGGTTTGTTAAGAATAATTGATTTATTACTCTATTATTATACCAATTCTGAAAAACTTTGCTATACTTGTGATTTATATTTATAAATACTATTCATTGACATGATATAAGTATTTAATAATATTTGTTATTTTGATAGTTCTTTTGGTACTTTCCCAAGAAACTGAATGTATGAGTAAATCTAAAAGGACTAGGCAATAGGGGTTTAGGCAAGAATAGACAACTTTTCCCTACCAGAAAATAGTATTTGCAAGACAATATAGATGTAAAAATTGAAATAAAACCAACAGGAAGAGCAATTGGTTTAGATGTCGGAATTACATATTTTTGTCAGCATTCAGTTATTAGGCAGCCTCTTGCCTCCTGTGGAGGAGCTGGATCTTTCAGAGGAGGTTCGCTAACACTAACAGCTATCAGCAAACCCAATAAAAACCTTAAAAAGGCTTTAAATGAATATAACCTTTAAAGTCCGCTTTGAGAGTAAGATTCAATTTACCTTACAGCGGTTTAATGATGAATAAACCACAATGATACTAACTCCGTCCCTCCGTACGGACGTTGCTTGAGCATTAATGCGTTTTCCGTTCCGGAATGCTCCGCTTTCCATGTCGCACAGCGTTTTGCTGGCGCACAACTTTCCGTTCCGGAATGCTCCGCAAACGTATGTCGGCGACAGCCGACATATAAAGCGGAAGCTCTGCGTTAGCAAAACGTCCCTGACTCCTAACTCCTAACTCCTGACTCCTAACTCCTGAGTCCTGACAATGAATTTAGTGGTCTACTCAACTGAAAAGCGCTGTAACTAATAAAATAAAGCTTTTTTCTCAAACTAACATACATAGCTGACCCCTGTTTGTGCAGCATTCCGCAGGAAATGCTGAATGCTTACATATTTTTTGGGTGATAATAATGGCAATACTGTCAAAAATCCTCACTTCTATAAACAAACACTTAAGTAGAGCAAATTGTTAGAATTGTAATAAGTACAGACGATGGACATATTATAAAGCTCACCTCTTAAAATGTCATATTTTTTCATATACTTTTCGGTTCTCCTAAATAGTAATGGTGAGAATATATATTTTTTCCCACACTTCCTATAACTTTTCTTGATCTATTCCCTGGCCTCTAGTGGATTAGTCAATCTAATGTAAAATATTTAACTTCTATAAAATTAAATATACCAATCCTAAATTGGTCTGAAAGTTTTAATAATAGTTAATTAGAGCTGAAAACCTTGAAAATTCTGTACATCGCCAATCCAAGGGTCCCCTACCTGACTCCTGACTCCTGTGCGGGCGAATTCGTTCCGAATTCGCCCCTACCACAAAAATATTATAACCGATTAGAGGATTGCTATATTAGTCAGCTTTAGGCACAAAATTAAAATATACTAAATATTTTACTGATGGGATTTTTTATTACAGATAACTTAGGTAATATTATTGAGATTAATCAAAAAGCGAAGGATATTTTTGGTTGGTTATGGGAAGAAAGTGAGTCACTCAAAGCTACAAAATCAAACTGTAAAATAATTAGAAATGATGGCACAAATATGCCAAAAGATGAGTATCCTTGGGTTGTTGCCTTCCGAGAAAAACGTAGTGTTGAAAATTTAGAAATGGGGGTAACTCAAGATTGTCAAGAAGTTATTTGGCTGAGTGTAACATCTACTCCAGTATCAAGTTTCACTGAGAGAATTTTCACAGCTTATGTGGATATAACAAAATGGAAAAACTTTGAAAAAAAATTACAAAATTCAGAGATCAAGTACCGTGGATTAATGCAAGATGCTGGTGAAGCAATTTTAATTGCAAATTTACAGGGTAAGATTCTAGAAGCTAATCATAAAGCAACAGAAATATTGGGTTATCAGAGAGAAGAATTGGTGCAAATGCACGCTAACGAAATTCATCCACCAGAAGCACAGCAAAAAGTAATAACCGCAATACTTGAAACAGCAAAAAAAGGTCAAACATTCATCCCAAATATTTTGGCTTTGAGAAAAGATGGGAATTGGATTTGGGTGAATATTATCTATAAAATTATTCAGTTAGATAGAGATGAAAAATTGTATCAAGTAATTTTACAAGACATTACTCCATACGTTATAACTGAAGCAGCATTGAGAGATAGTGAAGAAAGATTTCGTGCTATTTTTGAACAATCTGTACTGGGAATATTTTTGGCTACTTTATCAGGAGAAATTTTCCGCATTAATCAAGCATTTACAGATATTTTAGGTTATAGTGATGCTGACTTATCAAATTTTAGTTTTGTGGATATTATTGAGGATGAGCAACAGCAAACTTATGAAATTAATTTACGATCTATTATTGCCGGACAAATACTAAATTTTGCAACTGAAAACCGTTTAATTCACCAAAACGGTAGGTTTATTTGGTCATCTTTAACTGTATCTTTAATCAAAATTTCTGAAGAAAAAAAATACTTCATTGGCTTAATTCAAAATATTAGTCAACGTAAACAAATAGAATTGGATTTGAAAAAAAGTGAAGAACGTTGGCAATTAGCATTGCGTGGTAATAATGATGGAATATGGGATTGTAATATTCAAAGTAACGAATGCTTTTATTCAACCCGTTGCCAAGAAATTTTAGGTTATACAGAAACTGATATTTTTCATCACTTAGATGATTGGAAAAATCGTATCCATCCTGATGATATTAATTTGGTAACAGAGTCACTTCAACAACATCTTACTCGGCAAAAACCCTATTTTATTGCTGAGTATCGTATCCAGTGTAAAGATAATAGATATAAATGGATTTTAGATAGGGGTCAAGCACTTTGGGATGAAGTAGGAAACCCATTAAGAATAGTTGGTTCCCGTACTGATATTACAGAACGTAAACAGGCAGAAGAATCTCTACGCAGACAGACTCAACAAGAACAATTAATTCGTAAGATAATAGAGCGAATTCGCCAATCTTTAAACTTATCAGAAATTCTTCAAACTACTGTAGATGAAGTGCGGAATATTTTACAGATACAGGGAGTAATTATTCAACGCAAAATATCAGATAAATCTGTTATTGTTGTAGCAGAATCTTTAGCTTTGGGGAAACCCTCAATGTTAGATTGGCAGATTAATGATTATATAATTACGACTCAGAAATTTAGACAAGATCAAAAAACTGATCAAGTCATAGTAATAGAAGATATTGAAGAATCCTACATGAGACTATGTTCTAATTATTTGTTAGATTTTTTTGATATTAAAGCTTGCTTAATAATACCAATTTTTATCCAAAAATCAACAATTAATCATAGTCAAAAAATAAGTTTGTTTACAAGGGAACAATCTACTTCTGATGACCCACTTTGGGGAATATTAGTTGCTCATCACTTTAGTAATCAACGACAGTGGAAAGAATGGGAAATAAATTTACTAGAACAATTAAGAATCCAGTTAGAAATTGCGATTCAACAATCAAAACTTTATCAGCAATTGAAAAATACTAATGAAAAATTATATAACCTTGCTACATTAGATGGGTTAACTCAAATAGCTAACCGACGTTACTTTAACGAATATTTAGAGCAAGAATGGTTCCGAATGGCACGAGAAAAAAAATCATTGTCTTTAATTATGTGCGATATAGACTTCTTTAAAAAATATAATGATACTTATGGGCATCAAAAAGGTGATGAATGTCTTCAGCAAGTAGCAAAGACTATCTCAGGGGTAGTCAAGCGTCCTGCCGATTTAGTAGCTCGTTATGGTGGAGAAGAATTAGCTGTTATTTTACCTAATACTAATCAGGAAGGAGCAATTTATATTGCCAAAATAATTCGTGAAGAAGTATATAACCTAGAAATTCCCCATCAGGAATCATTAAGATATAAACAAGTTACTATAAGTTTAGGAGTATCTACTATTATACCATTTCCCGAAGCAACTTATAAAAGTTTAATTGTCGCAGCAGATAAAGCACTTTATCAAGCAAAAGAAAAAGGTAGAAATCAGGTGATTCTCTATGTTGGTGATATAATTATTTCTTAGGATAATGTATCTTGATTAGGGAGTAATTTATTAATGGATAATTGATAATAGATAATTACTTATTTAACAATGGATAATGATAAAGAAAACTGTCTTAGTATTATCTATCTTGATTAGGGAGTAATTTATTAATTGATAATGGATAATTGATAATTACTTATTTAACAAT
>JBCDJM010000240.1:0-12038 GCA_038747755.1 Cyanobacteria bacterium P01_H01_bin.35 | reverse complement strand
CTTAAATCGCTGGCATAAGATTTTCGGGACATTTATTTAACAGCGCTAATTGTTTTTTTATTTTCCTACCTTCAATACTTCTTCATGGCCATCTTTAGCTTTTTTTTACAAACAGTCTCTGAAAAGACTCTGTTAGTTACTTAATAATTGAGTAACCATTTCCTGCGGAATGCTGCGCAAACAGCCGTCAGCTATTAGCTATTAATTAGAGGAAAAGTTCAATAATGGATAATGGATAATGGATAATTACATCTCCCTAAAAGGAAGAGGATTGAATAAAAGGAAAATTTTTTCTTGTTTCTCCACGGCGAGTGAGAGACTTTAAACCTTTATTTTTCGGTAAAAGCAATTGATAAATTTAAAAAGAATAAAAAAAATTATTGAAAAATAAAAGTATAAACCTTTCTATTTCAAGATAAAAAAAGTGCTAGGATATTTTGTTGTATTCAATTGCGTCACCTAAAAAATAAAGTTTAAAGTCTCTGCCCATAGAATAAAAAAAGAAAAAATTTCCTTATTCTTAATTCTTGAAATAATTGAAGTGTCACCTAACCATAGCTTTTTTTCACACTTGATATTACTTGATGGGAGAAAGCATAGTTGAAATATTTAAAGTTTATCCAAATAAAATCAATGAAAATATTTTCTATCCCACGAATAATTAAATTTTCTATTTTAATGATATTTGTGCTAACTATAATTATTCTTTTTTCTTCTAGAGCAGCTTTTAAGGGAATAGATATTCAACCTAAACTGCCGGAGTTTACTTCAGTAGCTAATACATTACAACCTGAACGTAGTGAAAGTATCTTAAATATACCTGTAAAAATTCCTTTGGCTAATATTCAGGAAGCATTAAATTTGAATATTCCTCAGACATTTTTGGGTACAGAATCTGACCTTACAGACTTGCTCTCTAATGATAAGCTTACTTACGAAATTAATCGCCAAGACTTCAGTATTGGTACTCAAAATAATCTGATAACTTTTTCTGTACCAATATCAGGAACTGCAAAAATTAAAGGTAAAATTGATTTACGTTTTACTAAGATTCCAGTTAGTGTAAAGACAGATATTGCAGGTACAATTTTTGGCGATATTTTTTTGGGAATAGACAATCAATGGAATATTCAAGCAAATCTAAATTTATCAACTAATTTTACTAAAGCAGAAGTACCAATAAAAGATATTGGCACTATTAGTATTCGTAGTATTCTGCAAAAACAGATAGATAAAGTTATTGATAAAGAGAAGCCTAAATTAATCGCAGAACTTGTTAAACAATTAAACCTAAAAGCAGAAGTAAATAAACAATGGAATAATTTGCATTTGTCGGAACAGGTAAATCAAGATCCTTCAATTTGGATTAAAACTGAACCGCAAAGTGTTAGTTTTAAACAGTTTGATTTGACTGATGGTGAAAATGTTCAATCGGGAATTGCTGTTAAGATGTTTGTCGATACTTGTATATGTAAAGAAGCTCCTATTGTTAATTTTAAGCCATTGCCTAATCTGACTATTGAAGAGCAGATAATAGATAAATTTTTAATAAGTTTACCTGTGCAAGTTTCACTTGATGAATTGAATAATACTCTTCAATCTAAAGTTAGGGGTAAATCTTTGTCTATTGATGAAAATCTGAAATTAATTGTTAATGAAATTAATTTATCTCCATTAGGTGAAAAAATTCTTGTTAAGGTTGATTTTAATACTGATAAAAACAATTTGTTTGAGGGAGCAAAAGGAGTATTATATCTTTGGGGTAATATTTTTTATGATCAAGATTCTAATAATCTGAAAGTGGTTGAACTGGATTATGATGTTGATACAAAAAATGCTTTATTATCAACGGCCGATTCGCTTTTGAAACCTGTTTTGCTTCAGCAAATTGAAGAACGTCTTTCTTTTCCTTTAGATAAACAATTAAATAGAGCAAAAGATGAGGCTAATGAATATATTCGGAAGATCAATTTGCCTTCTGAAATTGATGCAAATATTGAGGTGAAAACAATTGAAGTTGAAAAGGTTGTTGTGACAAATAATGATATTTTTCTTGTTTTATTAGCTGATGGAAATATGGCTGCTATTTTGAATTTAGGGGGTAGGGAGTAGGGTTGAAAATTGATTCCCTACTCTCTGCTACTAATAATTGTCGATCAATAAAAATTGGTTGACAAAATAAACTTTATATGGTAAAAATTAAGTATAATGGAAAAGGTGCGCTCATATATACTCAGTCGAGGTCATTGAAAAATATTGTATTGAGGGTATTTTGGTGTTTTCTCTAGCTCCTCTTCAATGAAAAAAGATAGTTTCAGTTTTTTCTGCCTTCTGATACTCAACTTTTCTACTATTGCGGATAGAGAAATAGTTGATTCATTTTCTGAAGCACTCGCCTCGGTAGGTTCGTTGCGAATTTTTGACTATTACTTATAGGGAAATAGTAGTTTCATTTTCTGAAGCACTCGCCTCGGTAGGTTCGTTGCGAATTTTTGACTATTGCTTATAGGGAAATAGTAGTTTCATTTCCGGAAGCACTCGCCTCGGTAGGTTCGTTGCGAATTTTTGACTATTGCTTATAGGGAAATAGTAGCTTCATTTTTGGAAGCACTCGGCTCGGACGTCCGTTGTGAAATTTCTGAATATTGCGGATAGGGAAATAGCTGATTCATTTCCTGAAGCACTCGGCTCGGACGTCCGTTGTGAATTTCTGACTATTGCGTATCGGGAAATAGTAGTTTCATTTTCTGAAGCACTCGCCTCGGTAGGTTCGTTGGGAATTTTTGACTATTGCGTATCGGGAAATAGTAGTTTCATTTTCTGAAGCACTCGCCTCGGTAGGTTCGTTGCAAATTTTTGACTATTGCTTATGGAGAAATATCAGAAAGACTTAGTTAAAAATACCTTTAGCTTTTGACTTTTGACTTACAGGTAATAGTTGAACTAGCGATCGCTCTATTAGTCGAGAAAAAAAGATAAAAGTTACGGGGTTGCCAAGTCAAATTCCCAATTTCTGTCTAATTCTACCAACAAAAATATCAACCTCTGGCAAATTCATTTTCATTACTATCAAACCAAAGATAGCTAACCCCGAAAAACTTGCCAAACAAAGTTCTAATAATTGCACAAAAAATCCATCACTTCCCAACACTAACTGACTCCCCCGAAGCACACTCCAACAAACCAAACCAGTTGCGAAAGATCCAGCAATTAAACCAGTAAAAGGAATCAACCATTCTCCCCAAGGTAAACTACCTAGTTTCCTATCTAATAAATAGAGAAAAATTACCATTGAAATTAAATTTACTCCTACAGTTGCCAATACCAAACCTGGAGCGCCAAAAGCATTAATTAATAAATAATCTAACAGCACATTTAGAAAAATATTAAAGACACTAACCTTAAAAGGAGTTTCTCCATCTCCCAAAGCATAAAAAACTCTGACTAAAACATCCCTTCCCAAATAAACAAACATTCCTACTGCATAAGCCATCAATACAGAAGCGACAAATTTTGAAGCGGATAAATCAAAAGCAAAACGTTCATAAACCACCCTAACAATAGGCAAAGCCAACGTCACCATAATTGCACTTAAAGGCAACATTGTAATTCCTGTTAATACCAAAGCTTGGCGAATTCGATATTTTAAATCTTGCCAATTTTCCGGTGCAGCTAATCGAGAAAAGATTGGTAAAAAAGGAACTAAAATTACATTAGAAATAATTCCCAAAGGAGTCTGTACTAATAAACCAGAATAACCTAACGAAGCAGCAGCTTGAGGAATATAAGAAGCAAAAAATAAGTCTGTATAAACATTAATATGTAACATTCCAGAAGATAAAGTTGCAGGTATCATTACTTTGGTAATTTCTTGTACTCCTGGGTGTCGAAAATTAAATCTTAAACGTAATCTTCCTAAACCAGCTCGCCACAATGCGGGAACTTGAATTAACCATTGTAATATTGCTCCGATAAGAGTACCCCAAGCTAAAATTAAGCCTCCCATCATGGCATATTCTGGTTGAATAATTTTTTCCCCTAATTGTAAGGCTAAGATAAAAATTCCTCCTATTAAAGCGACGCTAGAAAATAGTGGGCTAATGGAAGGTAGCCAATATATATCCGCAGCATTAAGGGCACCAAAACCAATGCCTATTAATCCTGCTAATAAAGCCATTGGTGCCATAATTTGGAATTGTTGAATGGCAATTTCTCGAATTTCTAGACCTTCTGAAGTTTGGCTTAAACCTGGTGCTACTAAGTCAATTAATGGATGGGCAAAAATAATCAGACCAATTGTTACTAATAACAGGACTCCACCGACTAAGGTTGTGATGGTTTCTATTAGTGGCGCTGCTTCTGACTTGTCTCGCTTTGCTAAGACACTTACTATGGCACTATGAAATGGTCCGTTAATTCCTCCTAATAAGACTAATAAAAAGCCAGGTATGACGTAGGCGTAATTATAGGCGTCTACTGCGGGACCAACTCCAAATGCGGCGGCGATCGCCTGTTGACGTACTAGGCCAAATATTTTACTAATTAATGTGGCTATTGCTACGATACCTGCTATTCCTGCTAGGGAACGAGAAGTTTTTTGTGATTCTGATTCAGACACGAGTAAAATATAATAATGTTGTTTAAATAAGTTTAATCACGATTCTGTATTCAGGGGTAGGAAACCGGAGATTTGTTTTTTTTCGTTTCTGAAAAATATTCAAGACAATTCTTTTTGAGAACTATTATGAGTGATTTATTAATTACTATCCTACTGCCAATATCTTCTTTATTAATTTCCACTTATGCTTTATTGCTGCGGATTATTCGGATATTTGGTTTTGTTCGTTGTCTTCCTAATTCGGCAATTATTTTGCCACCTGCTGCTCCAGGTAGTCTAGGAGATGAAGCAATGGTTTTGGCTACTTCAGACTATCTAAAACAAGAAGGAATAGAAAATATTAGTCTCATCGATCATCTCAAAAATAAGACACATCCAGTAGAGGTAATTGAGAATATAAATCTGAGTAATTTCCTTTCATATCAAAGCTGGTATAAATTCATTATCTCGTTTATATATGCAGGTTGGAAAATTAACCAGTATGAAAGACTGTATTGTTTAGGTGCAGATATGATAGATGGATATTATTCCAACTATGTTACTTTGAGAAAAGTTAAAATAGTAGAAATAGCTTCAATTCTTGGTTTGTCAACAGGAATTTTAGGTTTCAGTTATAATCGTCAACCAACAAATATTTCCAAACAATTACTGAGTGGATTACCACCAAAAGTTTTCCTTGGTGCAAGAGATAAAACTTCATATCAAAGATTAATTGATTCAATTTCTCACTCTGTTAATTTAGTAGCAGATGTAGCCTTTTTATTAAAACCTGCTGAACAGTCGCAAACCTTAGATAAAGTATTGGAATGGATTAATAATCAGAAAAGTCAAAATAAGATAGTTTTGGGGATTAATATTCATCCCTTACTATTAAAGAAATTAGAAGGAATCACAGCTAATGATTTGGTTCAAGTTTTAGCTAAAACTATAACAAAATTGCACAAAGATAATCAGCAATTAAGTTTTATTTTTTTACCTCATGATATTCGTACTGTAGGTGGCACTAATGATGATATTTTATCAAAAAAAGTAATTGAAAATCTTCCCTCTGAAGTTGCTTCATCCTGCTTTAAAATTCCTTTTCCTTGTTTGACTAGAGAAATTAAAGCAATAGTTAAACATATAGATTGTGTACTTACTGGCAGGATGCACTTAGGCATTGCTTGTTTAGGGCAGGGTACTCCAATTGCTTGTATTACTTATCAGGGAAAATTTGAAGGTCTTTACCAACACTTTAACCTTGAACCTTTATTTATTGAACCCAAACAACTATTCGTTCCCAATCAAAATGAGCTGGTAGAATTAGTTAATAAATTAATCGATCAAAGACAAAGTTTACACGAACAAGTTGTAAGTAAACTTGATGAAGTTAAAGAACTTTCCCAAGAGAATTTTACTTCCATTATCTGATTTTTTTGTATTTGAAGGCAAATTTCAACTTAATTTGATATCAGGAAAAATTCAAGGTTAAAAAGAGAAGCTCTACTCCCTAATCTATCTTTAGATTTATAAATACAATCTGGGATTGGTTTGGGAGTATAGTCTCATTCCTAAATAATTGAGGTTACTTTATTTAAGTTTATTTCTGAAATTATAGCTAGTATAATTTGACGAAAATTTAATGTATCTCACATATACTGTGAAATGCTATATAAAAACTTACTTATTTAATAGATAGGAGAGAATAAAATTATGAAATTAATGCACGATGGACTCAAAGATTTTTTGCTACTAGAAGAATATATTGAGTCTCAAAAAATCGGATTTATTTCTTTAGAAGTTCCTCTTCCTAAATGGATTCTAAATTTTAGTCAATCTATTAAATACTCAATAGGTTTACAAGTTCGCCGTGAGTATCGCCACATTTCTATGGGTTTAAGATCCCTCAAATTTTCTGATGTTGATACTATTTTTATTTTCGAGCTTTACAATCAACATTTGTTATTTGTTATGCCTTTATTCGCTATTATGGCATTACGAGGTAAAGAAGTTTTAATATGTCTTCATGGCAATCAACAATTTGCCATTACTAACAAAATTAAATTTTTGGGATTACTCTATTTAAAAGCTTATTTAAACCTATTTAAAAATCTCAAAGTTGCTACTTTTGAAGTAGATGATGATGTGCTTCCTGAAAAATTTAGATTACCAGATACATCTAAATATATAATTCCTCATCCTATTATTAGTGAAGCTAAACCTAAATTTTTACCAGGAGAAAGATTACCTTCTAATTTGCCAATTAAAATTGGTGTTGTAGGAATGATTCGCCCAGATAAACCTATCGCTCAGGTAATTGATAAATTACAAGAATATATTAAATCTTCAGAGTATCAATGCGAACTCGTAATTGGAACACCTTTTGCTCAAAAACCAGATTATTTAGACCAACTTAATGTCACTCTTTATGATACTACTACACAAGAAAACTATATCCAGATTTTAACTGAAATAGATATTTTAGTAATTCATTACGACAAAGAGCGTTATTACTACCGAACCAGTGGAGTAATTAGTGATGCTGCTTCTTGTGGATGCTATATTATTGCTTCTGATTATCCTGTTATTAAACATCAAGTTAGTTGGCCGGAAAAAATTGGTTCGACTTTTTCTGATTTTAATGAAATTAATAATCTTATAGATGAGGGGATAATTCATATTCGAGAAAAAGGGCAAGATAATCACTGGTTGTGGCGAGAAGGAAGAAGTGCAAAAGCTATAGCTAAAATTTTATTTCCTGATAATTATAAATCTGAAAATTAAGGTTGATAGGAGAGTAGGGAAGTGAGGGAGTGGAGGAATTTGAACAAGATACTTTTGATAAGAGAATTTGGTATTGATCCTCCTAAAATTATGGTGAAAAATAAGTGAGAAATAATTTACCGAAAAATAAAGGTTGAAAGCCTCTCACTCGCCGTGGAGAAATAATAAAAAATTTTCCTTTTATTCAATCCAATCCGTTTTAGAGAGAGGTAATTATCAGTTATCAATTATCCATTATCCATTATTGAAAGCGCTTCCCATTATGATTAGGTATAACAACTATACTTTTGACGGGGTAAAGATTTTTTTATTTCTCCCCTACTCCCTAAAACTATCAATATAAGTTCGGAAACTGCTGTAATTTTTTCTTCTCCTGTATTCCATTTTTTCTATTCCCTATTCCCTCTTTCCTCTTCCCTATTAATTATGAATAATCTACCAAAATTTTCTTATAAATATCCTAGTCTTGAAGGAGGTATTTTAATTAAACGTTATAAAAGGTTTCTAGCAGATATAGAGTTAAAGTCTGGAGAAATTATTACTGCTCACTGCCCAAATACAGGTCCGATGACTGGGGTTTCTTCTCCAGGAAGTAATGTGATGGTTTCTCATAGTAATAATCCAAAACGAAAGTTAGCTTATACTTGGGAATTAATTGAAGTAACGGATAACGAACCGACTTGGGTGGGAATTAATACAGCTTTACCAAATCGAGTTATTAAGTTAGCTTTGGCAGAATATTTATTTCCTGAATTGGGAGATTATCAGGAAATTAAAACGGAAGTTGTTTATGGGAAAGAAAGGAAAAGTCGGGTAGATTTTAAATTAATTAGTGAGACTAAAAATATTTATCTTGAGGTTAAGAATACTACTTGGGCAGATGGACGAGTTGCTTTATTTCCAGATACGGTTACAGAGAGGGGGCAAAAACATTTACGAGAATTAATAGAGGTAGTTGAACAAGGGGAAAGAGCTGTATGTTTGTTTTTGATAAATCGTGGTGATTGTTATCAGTTTGCTCCTGGAGATATTGCCGACCCTAATTATGGTAAACTTTTGAGAGAAGCTGTAAAAAAAGGAGTAGAAATTTTGCCTTGTAGATTTGCGGTTACTCCCGAAGAAATTCGTTATTTGGGTATAGCAGAATTTATTAATTAGGATATTGGGTGTTGACTGAAAAAGTTTCAACAAAATATTCAATAGTTGTGAGAATAAATTTCTATTATTTTTTGATAGATAGCAGTTCATTAATTGATAATTGATAATGGATAATTGATAATTACCTCTTCCTTTTTAGGAAGAGGATTGAATACATTGATAAAAGGAAAATTTTTTCTTGTTTCTCCTTTAAAGGAAAGGCTTTAGACTAGAATTTTTCGGTAATTCTGAGGTTTCTATTTCTTGCGGAAATGCTCAGTAAACAGAATGTAAAAAGCACATCTGAAAGTCATGCATTCATGTATTAAGATTTTATAGGCTTGAAAGTTTCTAGCTACAGTAATTTAAGGAAATTATTTCACTTATGGGTTTTGAAACTATTTGTGACATCTTTAAAGTGAATTGGTATTAATAAACTCGATTTCCTACTGTTCTAAGATTTATTTTATAGATATCTTCTAGCTGAATGCTTACTTTATACCTTCATTTTTCAGTAAGGTTTAAAGCACATATAAAAACTTTAACTATCTATAGTTAATCTGTTTAATAGCTTAATATAAAAAGCTGATTGCTAACTACTGATAGCTGAATGCTTACTCTAGATGATTACTTCAAGATTCTAATAAAACCAAAATAACAAAGAGGAAAAAATGCTAAGATTATCTCGGAAAATCGCTCTAGGAATCACAATACTTTTACTCACACTTACCAATGGATGTTCTCTACTTCTCAAACCTTCTCCGAAAGTTCATATCACTTTAGGAAATCCAAGTAATGCCACAACTTCTATTGAAAATTCAGATAATTATTTAATGGAAAAACCGCAGTATGTATTATCATATAACCGAAATAAAGGAACAGCAAACTGGGTGAGTTGGCAACTGAATAAATCTTGGTTAGGAAATGTAGAAAGACAGGATGATTTTCGCCCAGATGAGACTTTACCTGAAGACTGGTATCAAGTTAGACCAAGTAATTATCGAAATAGTGGTTATGACAGAGGACATTTAATTCCTTCAGCAGATCGTACTGCTAATGAAAATGATAATTCAGCTACGTTTTTAATGACAAATATAATTCCTCAAGCTCCAGATAATAATCGGGAAACTTGGCGGGAGTTAGAACAATATTCTCGCGAACTTGTAGAAGCAGGAAATGAACTTTATATTATTGCTGGAGGGTATAGAAAAAAAGGAAATATTGCTGATGGTAAGGTAACTATTCCCAGTCGGACTTGGAAAATTATAGTAGTTTTAAAACCAGGTAGTGGTGTGAAAGGAGTTAATAAAAATACTAGAGTTATTGCAGTTGATATGCCTAATTCTAATCGGATTAGAAGTGACTGGAAAGCTTACCGAGTTTCTGTAGATAAAATTGAATCTACTACTGGTTATGATTTTCTTTCAAAAGTTCCAAAAGAAATTCAAGATGTAATTGAAAGTCGAGTTGATAATGGATAATTAATAATTAATAATGGATAATTGATAATTAGGCTTTGCTGAAAAAGTATGAGTGGTACGGGTAGGAGTCAGGATTCACAAGGAGTAGGAAATTTAGAGGAGATAGTTGGAAGAATTAATAAGAGTAATTTTTCTGTCATAGTATGCCCAAAACCCTAACTTTTTTTTACTCTAAAAATCAACTTAATTTTATATATCAATACTTTTATAATTAATCAGCAAGCTCTAATTAGAGATAGTTTTTATTATCCATTATTCATTATTCATTATCCATTATTTTAGGTCTCAATAGAAACTGTAGCTAAACCAGCATAATCTCCAGTATCAGTCTTACCAATTATATAAACATTAATTTCAATTTTACCCACTTTATAGATTTTTAAATCACTTAAGTATTGCTTCATTATCCTGACAAGTTCTTGATATCTTGTCACAGTATCAGCATCTTCTGAATTATGCCAATCTTTATGAGTAATTAGACCTTGAAAAAAACTATCAAATTCTATGACTTTAATTGGAGTATCTAAAGAATGTTTAGTAATTTTCAAAAGTACTTCATTATCCAGTAAAATTTTTTCACCAAATTCCCAAATCAAAGCTTCAAAGGGATAATCAGATTCACTTGTCCATAGTAAATCTTTTGCAGCTTCATGTAATCGCTCAAAAATTTCTAAATTAGTTAGGCTCATCTTGTATTAATTTCAAATTAATCAACAACTTTAATATATAATGTTGGCATTCTCTGGGTTAAATATTGCATTGCCAAAAAAATATTTAATATTACTACCATAACTTGAGTTTCTGTTTTTTAGACGAGATGAAAAATTAAAAGGATGAAAACAGAATCACTTAATTAGATAGTCTAACTTTCAACTCCACTATTTACTAATACAATCAATTTAATTATTGAGGTGGAATATCTAACCCATGTTTTCCATCACAAAGTTAAACAATTTCTAAATTAGGCAAACTCATTTTATATTAATTTCAAATTAAGCAAGAAATTTATCTATAATTTTTGCATTCTCTGGGTTGAATATTGCCAAGAAAATATTGAATTTTACTAGCATAACTTGAGTCTGTATTTTTGAGACAAGATAAAAAATTAAAAGCATAAAAATTATTCCATAGTGGCAGGATAATAATCATGCTTTGCATAACCTAAAACTGTGGTTATATAAAGAAAAATTTTTGGGCAGATATTACAATCATCCTGTGATGGTACAACGCCGAAAATTCAGTTCCTAAAAAGAATAACTTACGGAGATTTCCCAACTTCCTTCTTCCTTCTTCCTTCTTCCTTCTTCCTTCTTCCTTCTTCCTTATTACTTATTACTCATTACTCATTCATAAACTATTGAGGTGGAATATCTAAACCTCGTTTACCACCCCAACGTTCAACAATTTTATCATCATAATTATCAGCAACTTCCAAAACTGCCAAAGCTGACTCTTCCAATTCATTTGGGTCACAAGTAGAACCAACTATACTGTGTTGAAATAAAATATTTCCATTAGCATCTAAAGAAAAACCACCAAACTGCATATCACTATTTGCTCGTAATAAAAATTCTAATAAATCAGACTTTAATTCAGCACCAATAACCACAGTAGAACGAGTATTAATAATACTATCCTCTCCCCAAGGATAAATTCTCACTTCCACCCAAGCAGAACCCAAAAATATACTAAACCCTGGTTCATCAAGTTTTTCCCAAGGATAATCACTAAATAATTCCTTCATCCACCCATCAACTTTTTGATAACATTCTGCTTGAGCTAGTGTTTGAAATTCCATATCTATCATCTCCCGAACAAAAGTTATTTATAGTCCTTATATTGCTTGAACATAATTATATTAACTCTCAATAACTACTTGTTAACTAGCTATCAACTTTTTATATAGCAATCCTAAATGATTTATGAAAAGTAGCCATACATGAAAATTTTGGGAAAATCAAAGGTTTGACGATGTGTAACCAGCTCAAACAAATATTTGATTAGAGTATACCATTTATAGCTTTTCACGAATGAAATAG
>JBCDJM010000239.1:0-12042 GCA_038747755.1 Cyanobacteria bacterium P01_H01_bin.35 | reverse complement strand
TCGGATTGCTGGGCATCGAATTAGAGTAGAAGATATTGTTATTTGCCATGAAAAAATGGGTCTTTCACCAGATGAAATTGTCTCTCAATATCCTAGTATTACTTTAGCTGATGTTTATGCTGCTTTGACTTATTATCACGATCATTTAGAAGAGATTAGACAACAAATTTTGGAGGATGAAGAATTTGCTAGAGCAATGCAAGCTGAAACTCCTTCTTTAGTGGCAAAAAAATTAAGAGAACGTCCTTTCAGTTATCAGTTATCAGTTATCAGTTATCAGTAGCTTTTGCTGAAGCTAGAAGTTTGAAATACTGAATTAAGACTTTTGAGGAACAATTGATATTTGCTTCGAGTCAAAATCGGGTTATTTTTACTCAGGATAGAGATTTTTTGCGACTGCATTATGCTGGTTTTTCACATAGTGGAATTGCTTATTGTATTAAAGGAAGTCGTTCGATAGGTGAAATTTTACGCGGGTTAATTTTGATTTGGGAAGTATTGGAACCTGAAGATATGATTGGAAAAGTCGAGTTTTTGTAATCTAATATTATGGTTATTTTTGAGTTAGTAAATTGGCAATTTGGGAATGGTGTCAATTGGGATCGATCGCCAAACTTACCAAAAAAAATCATCCATGTATGCGCAGCACTATCTTTAAATTAAGAGGTTTAGAAAGAACAAGATGGATAATTTGATATAGTTTGATCGCTACATCTGCTACTTCCGGGCTGTAGGTAAAATCAAGACGTAATCCAATATTTTTAGGAATCATAGAAATACCAACTAAGTCAGCACTTTTTAAATATTCTAAGAAAGTAGTTAAATTAGAAATAATAGTTGCACTAATAAAATTAAATTTTCTCCTGTATTGTTTGTATTAACTCCGGGTATAAATTATGCTAATTCCTAGGATTTTTCTTGTAAAATAGAAATAATCAAAATTTGAACCGTAGAAATGACATCAGAAAAAGAATCCTTAAATCAACCAACTGCAACTAACTCCACAACTCCCTGGTGGTTAAAAATATGGCAGGAACAAAAAGAAAATATTAAAGTTTTGGCGATCGCTCTATCCTTGTCTTTATTCGTCAGAATATTAATAGCAGAACCGAGATATATACCATCAAACTCAATGATTCCAACCTTAGAAGTCGGCGATCGCCTAGTAATAGAAAAAGTATCTTACAATTTTCATCCACCCGGAACAGGTGATATCATCGTCTTTGAACCACCCCAACAATTACAACGCTACGGTTATACCAAAAATCAAGCTTTTATCAAAAGAATTATAGGTCTGCCAGGAGATATCATTAGAATTGAGGATGGTATAGTCTATATTAATGAGCAACCCCTGACTGAAAATTATATTGCTGAACCTCCTGAATATGCTTTGCCAAGTTCATTTCAAGTTCCTGAAGATAAATATTTTGTGATGGGAGATAATCGCAATAATAGTAATGACTCTCACGTTTGGGGTTTTTTGCCTAGAAAAAATATTATAGGTAGGGCAATATTTCGCTTTTGGCCTTATCAAAGATTAGGATCGGTTAATTAATGGATAATTGATAATTATTGCTCTGCTGATTAAATATCAAAGCATTTACAGATACACTCTTTTTAGTCTTTTTAGCTCTGGAAAAAGTACCTAGTTTTCAGCTCTTTATGCACGGTTCCCGAAAAATCAAAAAGTAGCATTTTGCTCAAGAGAGTACCCCAAAAATTACTTCCGTACGGACGTTCGCATTTTTGTTATGCAACGTCCCTACCTACTCCCCTACTCCTTAAAAAATACTTTTTCAGCAAACCCTTATTACTTCAAGGAACCGTAATAAACATCTCCAGAAAAGAGGGAGTAGGGAGCAGGGAGCAGGGAGCAGGGAGAAAGAATTGATGATTTATCTGTGACAATTAATTTTATTTTTTATTATTGGTGACGTCTAATGGAATTGAATATAAGAAAATCTCCTAGCACTTTTTTTTTCTCCTTGACTGGATTTGCTTTAAATCGGATTGATTAATTATCAATTATCTATTGGTAAGGACGTTCCATCCAACAACGTCCCTATTTTGTAGTGTACTAATTATGAAAAGTGCTATAAATCTATTTGTATAGTTATCAAAAAAAAACCTTACCCTTATTTCGGATTAGGAAACCTCATTTTATAACTAATTCCTCATCAAAAAATACTGATAACTGATAACTGATAACTGAAATCACCATTGTTGTCGCTCTAAAATAGGAGGTAAACTTAACTTAGGAAATTTGTAGAATGTATCTCCTTGTTCATCTATTTCTAGAATTGCAGAAAATATTTGCACTTGACTTTCTAGATATTTTTGAGCAATTTGAGCATCAACTTTAGCAGCAGCAGCTAATTGAATTAGAGAAATTTTACCATTTTGAAACTGTAACAATCTATAGAAAGCATCATCTAAAATACGCTGCTGCTGTCTATCATTTGACATATTAATTATAAATGCACCTAATATAATTCCTAATCCAGTAAATATGACAAATTCTATAATAGCCATTTAATTAATAATTAATAATTAACAATTAATAATTACCTCTTCTTAAATATCAGAGGATTGGTTAATTAGTTTTTCGGTAACAAGGATGAGGCAGTAAGAAAGAAAAATTAACGATAAAACCTCTTTTTTAGAGAAAAAAGAATCTGGAATAAAAACCACCAACACCCATCAATCTAATTAGAGTCTAACTATATTAATTCCCCTAATTCTTATCAACTTTTTTCCTATTTCGTCAAACTTAAACTTATCCAAGTTAATTTAATTAGAGTAATTGGTGATTTAGTCTTATAATTATCTATAATTTTCGAGGCTAAATTATCCAATTACTCTAATTTTATATCAAATTTTATAGCACTATCCAAATAGATTAAGACATTTATAAATACTCAAACTCAGTCATAAGTTAAGACATTTATAAATACTCAAACTCAGTCAGGGCTTACTTCTAACTTTTGACTTCTGACTTTTAACTTTTGACTTGCGCCTAGCGCGATACCTAATCAATTTAGGCTTCAGGTTCCACAATATTTTCCAATCCGTCTACTACTTTAGCAGAAATAATCTTGTCTCCTTTTCCTAATTCTTCCAAAACCTTTTTCCCTTCCACTACATAACCAAAAACTGTGTAACGACCATCTAGTAAATTTACTCCTGCAGGGGTTAATTCTGGTTGGAATAAGAAAAAGAAAAATTGAGAAGATCCACCATCATTTTCATCTTCAGGTCGAGCCATTGCCACTGCACCATAAGCAGAAAAAGGCAGAACAGGTTGTTCCCTAAAACGACCAATTTCTTCTAAAGTCAAACTATATATTGGTTCCTCATCTCCCTTGACCAAAATTTCTAATGGGATATTACGGTACTCGCCACTGTCAGGGTCAATAAAACCAACTTCTGGGCCAGGAGGATCTCCAGCTTGCAATACATAAGATTCTTCTGAGCGAATAAACTCTAGGCCATCATAAAAACCCCTTTGAACCAAATCTACAAAATTACCTGCTGTAACAGGGGCACTATAACCATCAACAACCAAAGTCAAAGAACCTTGATTAGTTTCCATCTCAATAGTAGCGCGACCCTTTAGTTGCGCTAAATTAGAAAACTCTGAAGGTACTTCAAAGGGGAACCCTTCTACCATCAACTGTTCAAGCTGACCCACCAATTTCAGTAGTTCTGCCCGTTGCTCCAATACTTGTTCCCCATCTTTAACTTCAGCAACTTCTTTAATATTAATAATGCCTTCATCTAATTTAGCAATTATGGCCTCTGCCTCAGATTGTCTTGATTCAGGCACACTAGCTAGTAATTTAGGCTTACTAATGCTCAGAACCCTAGATGCAGCTGAAATATCACTACTAACAGGAGTCCAACGTTTAGCCCGCAGTCTATTAGAAATATCCTCTAGACTACCTTGTATTTTACGCACAGGTTCATTGTCTATTGGTAGGGCATACCTTAACAATGCCTTACCATCCTTAATCGGATCGCCCTGGGGCAAACGACTTTGACGAGTTGGTGTATTACCACCGTTCCACCAAGCAGCACTAAGACCTATAGATAAAGTAAAGAGTAGCAGCGCTAGGATGCCAGTTTTCAGCAGGCGTTTACATATTTTAATTACGGAATTGCGCAGATTTAGCATATTTCTGAATTTTTATACCCTTACTAATATTACATGGCTGTCCACATTCTTAACTAAGTCAGAAGTCAAAATTAAAAAGTCATAAGTAAGTTAGAAGTTATGATACAGCTAACAAAGAATCAGAAGTATGAATTACAGCCCTTTCCGTTGTTATGAGGTACACCTATTGTGGGCAAGATGCCCGCACTACAAGATTTTCAGCATTTACTCTGTACCTCATTTGTCCGAAATCTGCTGTAATATAGGGTTTTCCTTTAAACGAGGCGAGGCACACAACAAACAATAAGTCCTTGAAATGCACAATAGCTTATACTTAGATGAAACTTCAGTTATTAAGTAGGCTTTGCTGATTAAAGCTAAAAGTATTGACATATAAAGGTTTTATGATTTTCAAGTTGGGAAAAAGTCCGAGATTTGGTGCGGATACGGCTAACCAAGTGACTATTTAGGAAAGAGTTAGTCCGGTTGCATCAAAGGATAATTTTTCTTTTTACCTCCTCTAGAAGTCCCTGTTTCTTTTGACTCTGTACGGACGCCCTTATGCAACGTCCCTACCTATTCCCTACTCCCTACTCCCTGCCTTCACCATCAGACTTATTCAGCAAGCCCTAAGTAATTAACATAGGTAGAACGACCTTTTTGATAATTATTAGCCAGTAGCGTTTTAATTATTCTTGTATTTATTTCTCCCCAACTCCCCCACTCCCCCACTCCCCAACTCCTCTAACTGCCCTACTCTTCCACTCCCTCACTCCTGAATTTTTGGTCCTGAGTGATAAACTTTCAAATATTTATAGAGAGTATTGTACGATGTCTAATGTTAAGTTCTAATCTGAATAATTAAAAACCGCAATCACGGTGTTATATGATTTCTAGTAATGATCTTCGCCCCGGTGTGAGTATAGAGTTAGATGGTTCAGTTTGGCGAGTAGTAGAATTTCTACACGTTAAACCAGGTAAAGGTTCTGCTTTTGTTAGAACAAAGCTCAAAAATGCACAAAATGGTAATGTTGTGGATCGAACTTTTCGAGCTGGAGAAACAATCCCTCAAGCTAATTTGGACAAAAAGAAGATGCAGCATACCTATAAAGATGCTGACCAATTTGTATTTATGGATATGGAAAGTTATGAAGAGGCCAGTCTAAGTGCCGAGCAAATTGGTGACCGTGTTAAGTACCTAAGTGAGGGTATGGAGGTCAATGTCGTTATGTGGGGAGAACAAGTAATAGAGGTGGAACTGCCAAATTCGGTAGTATTAGAAGTAATCGAAACTGACCCTGGGGTTAAAGGAGATACTGCTACTGGTGGTAGTAAACCCGCTATTGTGGAAACAGGCGCTCAAATTATGGTTCCCTTGTTTATATCTAAAGGAGAACGTATTAAGATAGATACCCGAAATGACTCTTACCAGGGCAGAGAGTAACTTGAGGAAACTTATGAGAATTTTTGGCCGGGGTATTATCTCCTGCCTTTGACTCTCAACTTCTGCATTGATCTGGCATTTTTTTATAGCAATCCTAAATTAGGTCGCAATAACTTTTATAATATAGGACTTAGGCAGAGGCACTATATCTAGTAAGGGTGAATGCCATTAGCTCCTAAAGATGGTGTTTAATTTGATTTTTTGCGTAACTCCTGTAATAGTTAATTTGAGCTGAAAACCTTTAACCTTCTGACTCTTGACTCGTGACTCCTAACTGCCAGAAAAATATTACGACCTAATGTAGGATTTCTATATAGAGTATCAAACTTAATATTAGTTTGTATTTAATACTTTTACATCATATACTAAAGCATTAATAAGCTTAATATTTTTATTCAAAATAATTTAGTTTAACGCTAATTTGGGGATATACGAACTGTGCAATTAGATTTACATCAACTTCGGGAACTACTAACAGCAATAAACCAAACTAATATTTCCGAGTTGACTTTAAAAAGTGGAGATTTAGAACTGACGGTACGCAAAGGAACTTCATTTAGCGATCGCCCCTCATCTCCTTCTCTTGACCAGAGCAATGTTGTTTCCGAATTAGTTTCTCCTACTGTAGCCCCGTTGGAAACAACGGCTACGTCCAAACCCCCTGCAATACCTTCAGCAGCGCCACCTACAGCTTCAAACAAATTTGAAGAAATTTTGTCTCCAGTTGTGGGTACTTTTTACCGCGCTCCTGCTCCTGATGAACCACCTTTTGTGGAAATTGGAGACCGAATTACTTCTGGCCAAACAGTTTGTATTATTGAAGCGATGAAGGTAATGAATGAGATTGAAGCTGAGGTATCTGGACAAATTGTGGAAATTTTAATTCAGAATGGAGAACCTGTGGAATACAATCAACCTCTAATGTTAGTTAACCCCAACTAAAGTTTATAAGTATCATGCCACAATTAATTGAAAAGCCTTCTCGGATTGAATCTACTGGTAATAAACCTAAGCAAATTGACGAGTATATTGGTCGTGTAAATAGTCAAACTGATGTTATTAGCGTTGCTCAAATGCGTTCTCCTAGTGGTTGGATGGAACCTGGTCAAAGGCCAGAATTTGATGAATTTACCTTGGTTCTTAAGGGGACTCTATGTGTTGAATATGAAGGTGGAAAATTAGAAGTTAGTGCAGGCCAAGCCGTAATAGCTCGTAAGGGAGAATGGGTAAAATATAGTACCCCTGGTGTAGAGGGGGCAGAATATATTGCTATTTGTTTGCCTGCTTTTTCACCTGATACTGTTAATCGAGATTCTGAGTAAATATAGAGAAAAAGAAACCCGGTTTATAGAACAAACCATTAGTTTGAAGATATAGATATCAACCAAAAACCTGGTTTCTAGGTTCTTGTGTGTAATATCAAATCTACTTGTTTAGGAGTGTTATGAGAAACCGGGTTTATGAGAGGTAGATGTTAGTATAGTGGGAGATTCTCTCTGACTTTTTGAATTTTTTCCCTACTCCCTATTCCCTACTCTCTACTCCCTTAATTTAATTGAAACTCTTGTTGAAAATTATGCCTAGTAATAGGTTGAGATACTTCTAATCCTTCACCCCCTAGTATTTCTAAAGGTTTACCTCCCACAAAAATCCAAACTTTAACATCTGGTTCTAAACTAGAGGCAGTATAGATAACTTGTCCCAAACGCCCCATCATTGAAGCACTACCACCTCCAGAAGTAAACTCTTCAGATAAGTCAATGTAGACTCCATTATTTTCCACAGTTAAGGCTTGAACTTTGGTTCCTTCGGGTATGGCACTCACCATATCTGTATTTTCTGGCCTAGATAATAAACGGTCAAAAGCAGCGGTCAAAATAGCTTCCGGTTCGTCTGCTGCTTTTATTTTTACTCCAGAGGAAACTAAACCAATCTCTCCAGCACTATCCTCAACCCAGTATAGTTCCACAGTCTTTTCTGTAACTGCTTTAGGCTTTGGCTCGATAGATAAAGGATATAGTTGGGAGTCTGGAGAATCAATTGTAGCAGGAGGTGGAACAGGTAGAGTTTGATTAGGTGAGTTTTGAGTTGAAGGGTTTGTGAAATTCTGGGAATTATCAGAAGTTTTTGTGGTGGTTGATTTGAAATTTGTCCACAAGGCGATGCCACCACCCACCGCTACTGCCAATGCACAAACACTGGCCACTATACCAACAGAGAAATTACGAGTTTGATTTTGTTCTTTCATTTTGATCCTCCTTAAAAATTAGGCACAATGGCAGTGAGGAGCTGAATTTTAAATTTATCTTAGGTTAACTATATTACTTCCATTATGTCTAAATTAGCAGGTATTTATTGAAATTAGTATTTTTGACCTAAGTTTTGGGACTTTTGGGATTATGTGATTTAAGAGGAAAAAATCTAGTCTTTGATCAAGTCAGAAGTAATATCAAATCCGTTTAATTCGGTATAAAAAAAATTTTCATCTACGGTTGCCGAAAAATCAGCAAAAGTGTAAATCTTTCTAAATTGTCTTCGTTCCTGACTCCTAACTTCTAGATTAAGCATCTAATTATACCGATGCTACCGGATTTGATATAAGAATTCAGAAGTTAAATTCTTTTTGAGTGCTATTGACTAAAAAAATAACTAATAAACACCAACCCAACAACATACTTAGAGAAATTGCTAAAGGTTTGTTTATTTGAAACTGATTTGGTTCTTGTCGCCACTTTTGAATAAAAGCTATTAAGGCAGGAAAATATAGAGCATCTTTAATGAAAGTAAATAGAGGAATACCACCAGCAATCCAGTAAGTAACAGTACCACTAAAAGGTAAATAAATTAAAAATGCCCAGATTGCTTTACTAAGGATATTTATAAGCAAATCCCAGGCCGAAAAAAATCACTGCACTGAAAAATCCTAGACGAAAATCACTGCTGAAATTTATTACTAAAAAGACAGCAATGGTTAACAAGATAAAAATTCAACTTTAATTTTTCCAGGATGAAAAAATCATGTTAATGCTTTCTCAATTAACTCTTTTAAAGTAGATAATACTTCCTCTACAGGTATTTCTTGAGATTGAGGATATTTATAAGCAAATCCCAGGCCGAAAAAAAATCACTGCACTGAAAAATCCTAGGCGAAAACCACTGCTGAAACTTATTAGTAAAAAAATAGCAATGCTTAACAAGATAAAAATCAAATTTGAATTTTTCCAGGGAGAATATAATCATGTTAATGCTTTCTCAATTAAGTCTTTTAAGGTAGATAATACTTCCGCTACTAGAATTTCCTGAGATTGATGAGTCGCTCTTTCTACTAATTCAACTTTGCCATATTTTAACGATCGCCCGGTAACTATTCGATAGGGAATTCCAATTAAATCTGCATCTTTGAATTTAACACCCGCCCGTTCATCTCGGTCATCTAAAATAGTCTCTATTCCTGCTTCATTTAATTCTTTATAGAGATTTTCTGCTACTTCTATTTGTTGAGCATCCTTAATATTAGGAATACAAATAACTACATGATAGGGAGCGATCGCCACAGGCCAAATTATTCCATCCTTGTCATAAGACTGTTCTACTGCTGCTTGGGCCAAACGAGATACACCGACACCATAACATCCCATTACCAATGGCATTTCCTCACCCTGTTCATTTGTATAGGTTGCCCCCATAGCTTTAGAATATTTTGTCCCTAATTGAAATATATGACCCACCTCAATACCTCTAGCAGTGTCCAGAATTTGACTAGAGTCATGTACGGCGCGATCACCTTTTTGAGCCTTTCGCACATCTACCACCAACTTTGGCAAAGGAAATTCTTGACCCCAATTTGCCCCCACAACGTGATAACCTGATTCGTTACCACCAGTTGCAAAATCTGTCAAATATACGGCTGTTTGATCGACCATTCGTAGGAACTTTGGACTAACCTGCTGGCTAGAAGCGATATAATCATCAGACAAATCTGGAGCAATATAACCCAAAGGTAAAGACTTAGCTGCCCATTTCTTTTGAGCTTCCACATCTGGTACAGTTAAAGCCAAAACAGTTTTCGCCTCATAATTTCCAGCTAACTTAGTCAACTCATTCAACAACTTGACATCATTAACATCTTGGTCTCCCCGAATATTCACTAGTACCAAAACAGTCATGCCATTGTCATAAACCGCCTGGTATAAAACATTTTTGACTATATTAGTTGGAGAACAATGGAGAAACTCACATAATTTTTGAATGGTCTCCGTACCAGGAGTTTCCAATTTCTTATAAGTATCAAAAGGTGAAGTCTCTGCATCTAGAGGCAACGAGATAGCTTTTTCCACATTTGCAGCATACTTACCATCTTCGGTATAGATAATTTCATCCTCACCAGCATCGGCCAAAACCATAAATTCTTGGGAACCAGAACCACCTATAGCCCCAGAGTCAGCATCAACAGCCCGAAATTGTAACCCACTGCGACGTAACATATTTCGATAAGCCTTATCCATATCCTGATAAGTCTTTTTCAGGCTTTCCTCATCAGCATGAAACGAATAGCCATCCTTCATAATAAATTCCCGACCTCGCATTAAGCCAAAGCGAGGCCGAATTTCATCTCGGAATTTAGTTTGCAGTTGATAGAGATGTAGAGGTAATTGTCTATATGAACGAATCATTTCTTTAGCGACAGTAGTTATGACCTCTTCGTGAGTTGGTCCTAAACCTAATTCTCGATTTTGACGGTCAATCAGAGAAAACATGATACCCTCAGCTTGGGTATAAGTATCCCAACGCCCAGACTCTCGCCACAGCTCGGCGGGTTGAAGTTGAGGGAACAAACATTCTTGGGCGCCAGTAGCATTCATTTCTTCACGGACAATAGTGGAGACTTTATTGAGGACCCGTAACATTAAGGGGAGATATGCGTAGATACCACTACCAATACGACGAATATATCCAGCACGGATGAGGAGTTTGTGGCTAGGAATTTCTGCTTCAGCAGGGTCATCTCGTAGAGTGACTAATAACATTTGAGATAGTCGCATGGTTGCTCCTTGTATAATTTAGAATTTAGAATTTAGAATTATTTGTAGGACTTATGGAAATACTATATATATAGCGTTTAAAACTCAAACGTTATAGTTTTTTGACTCTATATATAGTATCTCTGGGTAAGTCCTGATTTGATTAACCAATTTATTCTCAGAATTGAGAATTATTTGTAGGACCTATGGAAATACTATATATAGAGTTTAAAACTCAAACGTTATAGTTTTTTGACTCTATATCTCTATATATAGTACCTCTGGGTAAGTTCTGATTTGATTAACCAATTCATTTTCAGAATTGAGAATTATTTGTAGGACCTATGAAAATACTATATATAGAGTTTAAAACTCAAACGTTATAGTTTTTTAACTCTATATATAGTACATCTGGGTAAGTTCTGATTTGATTAACCAATTCATTTTCAGAATTGAGAATTATTTGTAGGACTTATGGAAATACTATGTATATAGCGTTTAAAACCCAAACGTTATAGTTTTTTGACTCTATATATAGTACATCTGGGTAAGTTCTGATTTGATTAACCAATTCTCAATGGATTAGAATTCAGAATTATTTGATTAACCAATTCTAAATTCTTAAAATCATTAACAACCATTCAACCAGATTTGTTAACAGCATCTCTAAATTATTGAGAATTTAGAATTATTTGATTAAGTAATTCTAAATTCTCAATTATAAATTATAAATTATTCAAAGATTATGGAAAAGTCAGCAATTAAGCCACAATTTCCACTTGTAACAGTTGGTGCTTTAGTTAAGGGGCCTTCCGCTCGGATATTAATTGTGGAGACGACAAAATGGAAGGGTACATGGGGAGTACCTGGGGGAAAGGTTGACTGGGGTGAGAGTTTAGAGACTGCTGTGGCGCGGGAATTTATGGAGGAGGTGGGGTTGAAGTTAAATGATATTCGCTTTGCTATGTTCCATGAAGCGATACTCGATCCACAGTTTTATAAGGAAGCTCATTTTATTATGGTTAATTATTGGGCAACATCTGATGGAGAAAATATTGTGCCTAATGAAGAAATTGTCCGATGGGAGTGGGTGACTCCTGAAGTTGCTTTTGATTATCCTTTGAATAGTTATACTCGGATACTCGTTGAAAAGTATCAGTTTCAAATTAGTTAATTCTCTCCTGAAAAAGGATAGGTCATTTCAGTTATCAGTTATCAGTAGCTCTAGCTGAAGTATCGGGATTGACATCAGGAATATTCTCTTTTTTTATCCCCTTAAAAGGCTATGCTTTATAAACATCTTTCTTAACATAAAATTTGACACGCATAGACAAGTTATGTGTAAGTCTGGGAGAGGCTTTTTTTGGAGAAATAATAATTGAAAAATACACTATGAGTGAGGACTGTAGACAAAATTCTTACTC
>JBCDJM010000238.1:0-12091 GCA_038747755.1 Cyanobacteria bacterium P01_H01_bin.35 | reverse complement strand
GTAGTTCCCATTCGCGATCGCTTAGGTCACTGGCATAAGATTTTCGGGACATTAATTTGACACTAATCATTGATTTTTTTATTTTCCTACCTTAAATACTTCTTCATGGCCATCTTTAGCTTTTTTTTACAAACAGTCTCTTAGGTAGGGAGGTTAAAAAATCGTCTGGAAATATTGACTAAAATATAGCTACTATCCCTACGCAAAAGTCAAAAGTTAAAAGTCAAAATTAAAAAATATTGATGTTAGTAGGCCGACACAACTAATGGGTTTACATTAGGGTGGGTTCATTTTATCTTAGGGCTGGCTGATTAAATCCTAAAGCATTTACCGATAAAGGTTTTAGGCTTTTTAGGTATTTAAAAAGTACCTTGTTTTTAGCTGTTCATGCTCAAAAAGGAGCGCATTTTTGGTGTATAGTTGAGCAAAAAAAATACTCCTCTACTCCCCTACTCCCGAAAAAAGACTTTTGAGCGCAAACCCTATCTTAGGTTGAGCATTGAACTTTCGGCTAGAACCCCCCCTACCATTGCAACATTTTAGGTGTGTCACCTTACTCAGCAAATACATTTAGAAATTCTCTATTCCCTGTTTACTTAGAGCAAAAATTTCTTGTCTTAACCAAAAGATTTACTGCTACAGCGATCGCCACAATAGATAGTCAATAAAAAAGTATAAATAGGGTTTGCGCTCAAAAGTCTTATGGGTAAAGGTAGGAGGCAGGAGTCATTCCTCAGGAGTCAGGAGAAGTGGGAATTATACAGCAGGTAGGAGGAAGAATAGTAAGAGTGATTTTTCTGCCATAATCTACCGAAAATTCTCACTTTTTCAGCTTTATCAACCAAAAAGCTGATACTTTGTCCAAACCTAAAATTGCTTAAACCTTTATCTGTCAATACTTTGATATTTAATCAGCAAGCCCTAAATAGTTTAACTATACCATAAAATACTTTTGCAAGATGTCTATTATTTCTACCTCCTAAATCCTGAGTGATTATTTATAACTGTTCATTCGGATATGATATAAGTAGTAATATTTCCTAAGTATTTAGTATTCTATCATTATGGGATGATTTTGATATGTAAAAAAAAATTTCTCTTATCTATCAACAGTTTTAGCTGTTCCAAATTTAACTGCCATTCCACAAATATGCAACGCCATATTTTATCAAATATTGCTATTAAAAAATCAGCCGTTGCTGAATAAATCTATAATATTAAAGAAGTCAGAAGGTCATTTCAGTTATCAGTTAACAGTTATCAGTGAACCTCCGACTAAAGCCGGAGGCTTGAAACACTGACGTTGGATTTTTTCATCCCCTGTCCAAGGGGAGACGCATACCCTTATTTTTTGGTAAAAAGAGATTTTCCCTAAATTTTGGGGGAAATATGTCTAATTTGCAATTAAATTTTAGACTAAAAATTTATATTCTCAGAAGTTTCATAACTAAAATTCGCAACTCCAAAAACCAGACATTATGAACAGTATTAATGATTTTAACATAGTAGTAATTGGAGGAGGTCCAGCAGGCTGTCAATGTGCTAGAAACTTAGCAAAATTAGGATACAACACTTTATTAGTTGAACAACATAAAACATTTAAAAAAAATGACTTTTCTAGTGCAGCAACTCCCCAAGAAACTCTTGATAAATTTAATTTACCAGAAACAGTAGTTGGTAGTTATTGGCAGAAAATTAGTATTGTTACAACTAACATTAATCATACCTGGGCATCCTCCAAAACTTTAGGAGCAGTTTTAAATTTTGCCAAACTTAGAGAATTTTTGGCAGGAGAAATAAAAACTTATGGTGGTAAAGTATGGATGGGTTATCGGTATACTAAACACTTTGAAGAAAATGGAAAAACTATTGTAGAAATGAAGCGTTTTGGTGGTGAAAAATTTACCGTTAGTACAGAAATTTTGGTTGATGCAACCGGACCAGCAAGAGCAGTTATGTACGATAAAAAAAATAGTCAACCTGAGTTTTTAACCGCTGCAGGAATTGAATATTTAATTGAAGTTGAACCAAGGGAATATGATAAATATGCTAATGATTTAATTTTTTTCTTAGGTCACAAATGGATGCCGAAAGGTTATTCTTGGATATTTCCTATGGAACCAGAAAAACGAAGACTAAAAATAGGTGTGGCAAGATTTAATTTAGAACATAAACAAATAGTAGAAACAAAATCAATGAGGTGGTATATAGAACTCTTAATTCAAGATTACATGAAACTTGAAAAATATAAATTAATAGAGACCCATGGTTCAACTGTGAAATATTCTGTAGGATTAAAAGATATTTATTATCAAGATAATGTTATTGCCATTGGTGATGCAGTATCCACTATTAATATGTTAGGTGGAGAAGGTATTAGACATGGTATGGAAAATGCAGAAATAGCTAGTAAATATATACAAAAATATCTCAAAAAACGGTTATCTAGTTTTCGTCCCTACCAAAGAGAAATGCAGAGACGATATGCTCTTAAGTGGAATCTTTCTGAACAAATGGGTCGCAGAAGATATATGCAGGATAGTGATGAATTGATTGATAAAGGAGTGAAGTATTTAAAATCTTTGACAATGAAAGATATGATGAATATTTTATTTGAATACAATTTTCAAAAGTTGTATAAAGGATTGGGTAAATATATACAACGTAAGCTAAAATTAGTCTGGCAACAAATTATGAATTGAGAATTATGAATTGAGAGGAGTTGCTGGTACTTATTTGTAACATTATTTTATTAAAGCTGAAAATTAAGAATTAACAATTGAGAATTGAGGGGAGTTGCTGGTACTTGTTTCTAATATTCTTTTATTAAAGCAGAGAGCTGAATGCTTACCTAAAGTTTAAATTTACCCTATTTTCAAACAAACCTCTACCGCAAATCTCTAACCTTATAGAAGTCTAATAGGAATAAAAATACTCTCATACTATCTATCTCCTTCTTATATTTTTAAATAGAGCCAAATTGCTTCTATATTGTATTGTTGTTTATCAAAGAATTAGGAAAAAATATCATGTCTAAAATCACAGAAGTTAATCCAATTATTTGGGAAAATGACCGAGTTTTATTAATTGACCAAACTCGCTTACCAGGAGAATATAAAATTGTAGAAATTAACAGTTCTGAAGAGATGGCACGAGCTATTAAAACAATGATAGTTCGTGGGGCGCCAGCCATCGGCATATCAGCAGCTTATGGAATGTATTTAGGAGCAAAAGAAATTTCCATAACTGATAGAAATGAATTTTTAAAACAGCTAGAAGAAATAGCAGTAATTTTACGACAAACACGCCCAACTGCTGTTAATTTATTTTGGGCAATTGAACGAATATTGAAAGTAGCAAATAAAACTAATGGGTCTGTAGAAGAAATTAAAACAACCTTATTAGAAACTGCTAAAAATATTCATGCAGAAGACTTACAAACTTGTAAAAATATAGGCGATCGCGGACTAGAGGTTTTGCCAACTACTCCAGAAAAATTGAACATATTAACCCACTGTAATGCTGGTGCTTTAGCTTGTGCAGGTTATGGTACAGCTTTAGGTGTTATTCGTTCTGCGTGGCGAGAAGGAAGATTGGCCAAAGTCTACGCTGATGAAACTCGTCCCCGTCTCCAAGGAGCAAAACTTACTACTTGGGAATGTGTCCAAGAAAACATACCTGTCACCCTAATTAGTGATAATATGGCTGCCCACTGTATGAAACAAGGTTTAATTCATGCTGTAGTAGTAGGAGCTGATAGAATAGCAGCAAATGGGGATACTGCTAATAAAATTGGTACTTATAGTCTAGCTATTGTGGCCAAAGCGCATAATATTCCCTTTTTTGTAGCTGCACCTCTATCAACTATAGACTTTAAAATATCTGATGGTAGTCAAATACCAATTGAAGAAAGAGATGCAAAGGAAATATATCAGTTAGGAGAAACGCGCATTTGTCCAGAGGGGGTAGAATTTTATAATCCCGCATTTGATGTTACACCTGCGGAATTAATTGCCGGAATTATGACAGAATATGGTACAGTTGCGCCAGGAGCACTAGAACAATTTCGGGTCAACCATTAACAATTAATAATGAAGATATTGAATGTATCAGGAAATATAAAAAAAACTTTTTTATACTTTTTTCTTACTTCCTGACCCCTTATTTATAACCTACATTCCGCACGACAAAATGTAGTACACAAAGAGGGTAAAACTTGAGTAAGTATTTAGACTTATAGTATGGGGTAGAAGGCGATCGCAAATCAATAGGTTAATGATCAATCCCCACCCTAATTTTTTCTGGAGTATAGACATCTTCAAAAATTGCCAAAGCCCTTCTATCACTTAAGCGATCGCATCTCAATCATTGCCAAGCGGTTAATTCTAGTACTATTCAATCGTTGATTACTTTTGCCTACCTGTTTTCATCTCAAGTTTTTCAACTTCAACTGAGTAGATAGTATCTTTGACAACTTGGAGGAAAAAACTTCAATAACTCTAAACGGTCTGGAGTGAGATTAGATATGTTCTTAACTCCAGAATTAATCAATAAATGAATCGACTGAAAACACTGAAATATCCAACGTAAAGTAGGTCTATTAGTAGGACGACCTAATTGATTTTTTACAGTAGATTTAGTTCGGTTTAAAGTTTGACGTAGTTGACGTTGACCTAAACTATAAACCAATAAACATAAGCCCATAATTAACCCTAAAGCTTCAATTCTATGAGGTGATTTAAGAAATACACTATCAGTTAAAAACATGGGGTCTTTGAGAAACCTAAAACCTCTTTCTACAGATTGTTGCCCCTTGTATTTAGACAACATTTATTCTTTCGTTAATTCCATTGTATCCAGAACATTTGTTGCCAAAATAAATCGGCCTGCTCGTTTTTTTTCTAGCTCTATTTTTGACTCTCTTAAGCATACTTGAACTTGGACTTCATAAGGAAAATCTGTATCATATTTTGACTTTACTTCTTGAACATTAATTTGTTTCAATTCGTGATATAAAAAGTTTTTCAACAGCTTTCTTGTTGCTGTTTCTGCATCTGGTAGACAAGCAAATTTTTCAGATTTTAATGCGCGGAGTTTTTTGTTGATTTCAACTCCTTCTTTCTGGATTTTTTTCTCTAGATTTTTCAAATCCGACTCTCGCCTTAGTTGACTTTCAACTATTAACCATCTTTGTTGAACTCCACCGTAAGTTTTTGAGAACTCTTGATAGCTATATCCCTTAATCTGACTAGGATTAAAATACTCACTATCTATTTCTAGAACTAGCTTATGAGCTGCTTTTATACGCACAGGAACTCGACTTAACCACTTAATATTTGTTAGTAACTGTAGATTTTCTTGAGTATATAAAGCACTATCTGCTACCATTAAACTGTCAAAATTTAACTGATTTTTGAAATCTTTCATGGCTTGCACAAATTGTTTTTGGTCAGATTCATTTCCAGACCCAATTCTGATCCACAATGGTACATCTCCATCGTTTGTACAAATTAAATCCATCATAAATTGTTTTAAATCAGGTCGTTTATCTCTCGAATATCCATAAGTGATTTTGATAGTTTTTGGTTCTGTATCTTCCGTTGATTCATCCTCAAGTGTATGATAATCTCCATGAACATGAAATGAAGTAGAATCTAGGTGAACTGTACTTGTTTCTAACTGATAAATTTTGACTGCTTCTAACACCACAGACATAAAAATCTGATTTAATCCTCTGCGATACAGTTGGTCTAATACCCGACCTAATCTATCATCATTAAAATACTCTGCTTTCACACCTTGGGCAATTAAATGTTCTATAGCTTTCCCCTCAAAAAACTGACTAAATAAGTAGAATGGAGATGATACTAATCCCAACCCATTTAAGAGCATTCCTTTGACAGCTTGACCCCCTGTAATTTTTTCTGGTAGTTCTTCTCCTAATAGTTGATTAATTTTCTGTTCTATACCAATCTCATCAATAATTCCTGCTACCAAACCTAAATGGTCTATATTACTAACTTCTATTGACATTTTCTCCTCTTTTTTTATATTCACCTTCAGCTCTAGAATTACACTTTGAGGTTTTTTTTTCTTGAGTCTAAATACTTACTCAAGTTTTACCCTCTTTGTATACTACATTTTGTCGTGCGGAATGTAGGTTGAAAGGGTTTCAACCAAAAAAGTGTTTCATCTTTATTTGAAATGACTATAATTTCCAAATTATTTTAACTAACGACAGAATCACGTTCTGCCAACAGACGACGTAATTCTTTTTGTCGAGTGCTGTCTAGTGGAAAATTCCAGATAGCGATCACTGCTAAAAGACTAATTGGAATAGGTACAAAAATAAACATATATTTAAGCGCTTCTATTGCTTCAGGAGTAGGAGGATTTTCACCCCCAGGAACAAAACCGATCCAATCTAAAATAGGATAAACTATTCCAACTCCCAAAGCAGAACCAACTTTAGTAGTCATGGTTAATAGTGAATAATAAAGACCTGTACGTTGGGTTCCTGATTCCAAATTATCATGATCTGTAACGTCTGCCATAATTGAGCGCAATAAAAACGCCCCCGCACCAGATTCGATGCCGAAAAGAATATTAAGGAAAGTATACAACCATAAATTTCCTGGTTGAACCAGCAATAGACTTACAAGAATTATACAGCCATATATTTTAGCAACACCAAAAGTTTGATGCTTCTCCAACTTATAACTAAGACGCATCCAAAAAGGAACTCCACAAAAACTAGCTACAAAATACAGTAAGAGCATCAAATTAGACCATTCACCTAGTTGCATTACATAAGTTAGAAAAAAAACGTAGATTGAACCAACAATTCCCGGAGCAAGACCAGTCATTAAATTTGCTAGTAGCACTCGTATTAGCAGTTTATTTTTCAACAGAGAGATTGACTTGAATAAACTAAGTTGACAAGATGGTTCCACAGGTTTTTCTTTGACATTACCAACAGCGATCGCTACAGTGATGGGCAGCAATATAATAGTAAACCAACCCATAGCAGCAACTTTACTTGCACTATCAGCTCCTCCAGTCCGTTCTAGAATAGTCGGAAGTATCAAAACAGCTAACATACCAAAGACTAAAGCAAATTCTCGCCAACCTTGAACTCGCGCCCGTTCATAATAATCTGATGATAATTCTGCACCCCAAGACATATGAGAAATACTCAGCAGAGTCCAACCGACATACAACAAGAGCATCCAAAACAGAAGATAATTTCCTGTAATTGGTGCTTCTGGCATAAATACTTTGTAAACGCAAATCATTAAAATAGGAACGGATAATATAATCCAATGGCGCCGACGACCTAGTGGAGTTGTTACCCTGTCGCTGATAACACCAAGAACTGGATCAGTAAAAACGTCCCAGAAACGGGTAATCATAAAAACTGTGCCCACCAGAGAAAGGCCAAGTCCCATTTCTTCTGCATAGAATGGTGGAAGGTAAACTAAAAGAGGAAGGCCAAGAGCTGCAAGGGGTATTCCAGGAGAGACAAAGGCTGCAATAGTTTTTTTGGTGAGATTCATCTTGTGTTATTATTTATGGCCTTGGGAGCAAAATATAAAATTATATTTCATTTTAGGCAGATTAATTAAAAATTACACCAAGTTCTATATTTACTTAAGATTGAGGGATTTATGAAGTTGTTTTGATGCGATCGCGCTTTGTTATTTTTATTTGACAAGATGTTAAATTTAACTATACAATTTGGAAATTAATTCTTTGATTAGTTCACCTTATATTGATAAATTGACAAAATTACCAGATAATATGCAATTTAATACTTTAATCGACCTCTTACAACATAGAACACTACATCAACCTGACAAAAAAAACTATACTTTTCTCCAAGATGGTGAAATAGAAAGTAATACTCTGACCTATCAAATATTAGAACAACAAGCAAAAGCCATAGCAGCAAATCTGCAGTCCCTAGATGCTAAAGGTGAAAGAGTCTTGTTATTGTATGCTCCTGGACTAGAATTTATGGCAGGATTTTTTGGCTGTTTGTATGCGGGGGCGATCGCTATACCTGCTGCTATACCCCGCCCTAACCAACCCATTTCTAGATTAGAAGCAATTGCAGCAGATGCTGAAGCCAAGTTTGTTCTGACTACCACGCCTCTATTACCTTATTTGCAAGGTCGCTTTGCCGAAAATTCTACATTGGCAAAAATGCAGTTGTTAGACAGCAATAATATTATTGCTGAGAATATGGGAGCGCATTTGCCAGAACCTACTATTAATAGTGATACCCTAGCTTTTCTGCAATACACCTCTGGTTCAACTGGAAAACCAAAAGGAGTAATGATAAGTCACAAAAACATTCTCCACAATTTAGC
Source organism: Cyanobacteria bacterium P01_H01_bin.35 (assembly GCA_038747755.1). Taxonomy (GTDB): domain Bacteria; phylum Cyanobacteriota; class Cyanobacteriia; order Cyanobacteriales; family Microcoleaceae; genus Trichodesmium. The sequence continues at coordinate 3,719 of JBCDJM010000238.1, read as the reverse complement.
TATGGGTTACGAACAGTCTGCTACAACACCGGAAAGTCATACAGTAACTTGGTTGCCGTTTAGTCACAATACAGGATTAGTTGTAGGAATGCTACAACCTCTCTACGGTAATTTTCCTGTTAAAATTATGTCACCATTGGATTTTCTGCAAAAACCTTTGCGTTGGTTAACAGCTATTTCCCATTACAAAGCTACTCAAAGTTTAGCTCCTAACTTTGCTTATGACTTGGTTTGTTTCCAAACAACTCCCGAAGAGCGGGAAATGCTTGAGCTGAGTAGTTGGGAGTTAGCTGTTAGCGGTGCTGAACCTATTCGAGCAGAGACTATTGAGCGGTTTGCCTCCACTTTTGGACCCTATGGCTTTCGCCCAGAAGCTTTTACCGCAGGTTATGGAATGGCAGAAAGTGTTATGGGTATTAGTTTAGGGAGACCAACAGAAACCCCAGTTATTCTGAATATTGATAAATCTGAATTTACTAAAAATCAGATTAGAGTAGCAACTGATGAGAGCGAAAGTACGCAAAAAATTGTTAGTTGTGGTCCCGCTGGTTCAGAGGAAAAAATTCTGATCGTTAACCCAGAAACCTTAACCGAATGTTCAGCAAACCAAGTAGGAGAGATTTGGGTATCTAGTCCGAGTGTTGCTCAAGGTTATTGGAATAGAAAGGAAGCAACAGCAGAAACTTTTCAGAATTACTTAAAAGACACAAACCAAGGTCCGTTTCTCAGAACTGGTGACTTAGGATTTTTGCTTGATGAGGAATTATTTGTTACTGGTCGTCTTAAGGATTTAATTATTATCCGTGGTAGCAACCATTATCCCCAGGATATTGAGTTAACAGTAGATAGAAGTCATCAAGGTTTACGATCTAGTTGTGGTGCAGCGTTTTCGGTAGATGTGGAAAGTGAAGAAAGACTGGTTATTGTTCAGGAGGTTCAGGAAAGTTATTTAGAGCAATTGGATGTAGATGAGGTTGTTAATGCTATTCGCCAAGCTGTATCTGAACAGCATCAATTACAAGTTTATGGGGTTTTATTATTGAAAACAGGAACTATCCCGAAAACTTCTAGTAATAAGATTCAGCGTCATGCTTGCAAAGCAGGTTTTCTGGAGGAAAGTCTTGATGTTGTCGGTAGTAGCATCTTCCAAGATTTTGATTTGTTAGAAAAGGAAAAACAAGCTTTCTTGGATAGAAAAACACTCTTAGCGACTACACCTGAAAAACGTCAGGAATTACTAATATCTCATCTTCAGATTTTAATCTCAAATATTCTCCAAGTAAATTCATCTCAATTAGACTGGGAACAACCTTTAACTAACATGGGATTAGATTCTCTGACGACTGTTGAGTTGAGCGATATTCTCCAAGATAGTTTGGGAACTTCTTTTAAAGCAACACTAATTTTTGAGTATCCTACAGTTGAAGCTTTAGCTAATTATCTCACGCAACAAATAGTTTCCCCACAACCTTCAACAAATTATGAGATTGGATTAGTTGCCGATGAAAATTTAGATTCTGGTTTTGCTTCTCCAGTAATAGCAATTCAACCGAAGGGTTCTAAACCTCCTTTTTTCTGTATCCCTGGCGGTGTGGGAACTGCATTTTATCTTCACTCTCTAGCTTTTCATCTCGGTCAAGACCAACCATTTTACGGACTACAAGCACGGGGAATGGACGATCGCGCTGAACCTCACACAAATGTACAGGCGATCGCTGCTGACTATATCGACGCATTAAAAAATATTCAACCCAAAGATCCTTATTTTTTGGGGGGTCATTCTTTTGGTGGTCAGGTAGCTTTTGAAATATCCCAACAATTACAAAAACAGGGAGATGAAATTGGTTTACTTGCTGTTTTTGATATTCCTGCTCCTATATTTAGTAGTTTGATAATTGCGGGTTGGGATGATACTAAATATATGAGTGAGGTTGTGAGGTTATTTGAATACTTTTTAAAGGAAAATTTGGAGATATCTTACAACGATCTGAAGGTTTTCTCTCCTGATGAGCAATTAGATTATGTGACGGAAAGATTAGTGAATAAGCTTCATGTCCGTCCTTCTGAGGCAGCAAAAAGACAAGTACATGGTTTTGTCAAGGTTTTAAAAGCTAGTATTTATGCTATGGGTAATTATCACCCGGAAAAACTTTATCCGACTCCTATTGCTCTTTTCCGTAGTAGTGATGTTCGTGTTTGGAATACTCCTCTTGGTCTAACTGATGCTATTCGTACCCAACTGCAAAAGAACTCTTTTTTGGGTTGGGAGCAACTTTCTCAACGTTCTGTGGAAGTTGAGACTATTCCAGGAGACCATATAACTATGATGCTTGAACCTCATGTCCAGGTTTTAGCAAAGAGACTTAATTCAGTTATCAATTATCAGTAACTCTGGCTGAAGTTGGAGACTAAAGACCTTATTTCTCCATCAAAAGTGCTAGTGGGAGTATCTTGCTCCCTTCCTAGATTCAATTATCAGCATTTTAACCAAATAGAGGACGACCCTCATTACTTCTAACTTCTGACTTCTTACTTCTTACTTTTGAAATGCGCCCTGCTGGAATCGAACCAGCCTTAAAGCGAATTATGAGCTCGCTGCCTCCCCAATCGGCCAAAGGCGCTTATTTATTACCTATCGTATATCATAATATAGCATAAGGGAACTTTAGATATAGCCTTACACTAATATTATATTGTAACATATTTTCCTAACTTTAGTTAAAAGTCAACAGAAAATTAGAGTAAGTAGGTTTGGACATCAATACATAGGAATAATTGATAGTATATCATAACAAAAAACAAGATGTACCTTAGAAAGAAAAAACCATGAATTCTAGTATTTTGCTAACTCTAGGTCTGCTGGTTCTAATGTTTAGTGCTGGTTTGGGTAGTGCTTCTTGGGGATTTAAACTGGGCCGGGAAGCCTTAAAAGGAATTACTCAACCAGATACTCGTCCTACCAATAATTTAGTAGGTGCTAAAGATAGTTCAAATCGTCGAGAAGAAGTAGTTATGTTAAAGGAGGAAAAAATTATTATCAATGTAAAAAATACTATTCTCAATGGTGGAATAACTGAGAAAAAAACAGCTAAAGAAGATTCCCAGAAAAAAACAGCTAAGGCTAATTCTTCTAAAGAAACTAAATCTAACCAAAGTTTTCCAATTGTAAGTAGTGATGCTGGAGTAATATTGGAAGTTAATGATGTTCGTAAATGGGGTAATTCTTTGGTCTTAGATGTTAATTTAAAAAACGAAGGAGACCGAGCGGTTAGATTTTTATACAGTTTTTTGAATATTACAGATGAACAAGGAAGGGTTCTTAGCGCTAGTACAGAGGATTTACCAGGAGAACTACCACCCAATGGTAGAAGATATTATGGTATTATTACAATACCAATTACTTTATTAGATAATGCTAAAGAACTTTCCCTAGAACTTACAGATTATCCAGCTCAAAAGTTAGATTTGAAAATGTCTAAAATTAAAATAGATTAGGTTTCTAATTTTTAGTAGAGAGATTTTAAACTGAATTTTTGCCGTTGCATATTTGCGGGATGAATTATACCAATTCCCATGCATTAACGCTATATTTGAATAAAAATTCAGTTATTAAGTAATTACCTGAGTTTAATTACTTTTTTGTTAGTTTGAGCAAATTTAGCATTAATTATTCTTGTTTTTACCGAAAATTTAAGGTATAAATCATTCTATCTCAAGAG
>JBCDJM010000237.1:0-12107 GCA_038747755.1 Cyanobacteria bacterium P01_H01_bin.35 | reverse complement strand
GGTGTCGTCGGCATCTGTGATGACTACACCATCTCCTATGGCTACTGCATTTCCTCCTTCTGTGAAGGTTGTTGTGTAGTTGTTACCTGTGACTCCACTGCTGTCGTCTCCGTCTAAGTCTAATGTGGGAGGGCTGTTGGTGGCAATAGTAACAGTTATAGAGCCACTTCCAGTTAATGCTCCTCCTATACCTTGGTCATCATCTGCTGTGTTACCATCATTAATAGTGTAATTAATGGTTACGTCTCCAGTGGTACTACCAGTATTGCTATAATTTATCTGTTGTAATGCTTGATCAACTAAATCACCTGTAGCATTAGCATTAAAAGATAATACTAATGTTCCACCACTATTAGTCGTAACTGTACCAATAACTGTACCACCTACTGTTAAGTCTGCACCTTCTGTCAAGGCTCCTAATACATCAGTATTACCACTACTAAATTCATCCTCACTATTTGGATCGATCTCGCCATCTCCATCTATATCTTCATCTCTTTGTAATGTTAAGGTAGCGCCGTCGTAGTTATCTCTGTCATCTAATTCTGGATCTGTAATTGTGGCATCACTATCTAGAACAACTGCGTCACCATCTACAGTATAAGTGGGAGTATTATCTAGATTGACAAAAGCAGGAGAATCATTAGCAGGAATAACATCAATTGTTACGGTAGATGTATTGCCTCCTACACCTCTAGAGTCAAGTATCTGAATATCTATTTCTCTTTGAGTTCTGTCTGGAGTATCATCGGTGTTATTAAATGTAACAGCTTGAAGCGCAGTTTCAAAGTTTACTGTTGTTGTAGTAAGAAGACTATTATCCGTCCTACCACCTTGAATAAAAGCCTCCAATCCAGTATCCTGCAAAGTCCAAGTAATAGAACCATCCTCATTAACAACACCTTCACTAAACTCAATATTTTCAGGTAAGGCATTTTCATCCACCACGTCTAATATATCTGTATCTTGAGGATTAGTTAGGGTAATATTAGCCCTACTTATAAAACCTTGAACAGTATCATTGTCACCCTCTCTTACACCAAGAAAATCTGAGATTGAGACACTCTCTGTAACTAGATTTACAGGTGTTGTATCTTCGGTAAAAGTAGTTTGGTAATCAAAAAGATCATTACTATCAGGAATTTCTTCAAGATTGGGGTCAAAATTAGGATCGAAAAACCAGACATTTGTTGGGTCTGGTTGCTCCGGATCTGACATTCCATCGTTACGATTTATTAGATCGTCTACTGTGTTAACTAATTCAGCTGTCGGGTTATTAGTAGTGTAATCATTGATCCTGTACAACTGTCCTGTGTTATTTCGGCTAAGGAACAGATTCTGGTCTGCGTCAGTCCAAGCAGCGCCATAAACCTCGCCTGCTGGCAAATTAGCTGCTTGACTTACAATAATATTCTCTCCATCTACTAGATCTATAGTTCCATCTGGAGCCATAGTTCTAAATGGATCTATAGTATAGATATTGCCAGCGCTGTCAGCTCCGTAGAATCTTTCTTCAGCAGCATTGTAGATTATATCTAAAACATTCAATAAGCTAGGTCCGCTAAGAGCAAAAGTATCCTCATCGCCAGTTCTAAGATTGATACTCTTTAGTTCTGTATTACCTGTCCTTACCCATAAATTATTCTCATCGTCTACATCCCCTGAGTTTAATTGAACTGATCCATTTACAGTAAAACCTAGGTTCTCGACTGTTCCATCAGAATGAATACGAATAACATCTCCTGATCTCTGTAGATCTCCATCTACACCTTCAATTCCATAAATAAAATTGTCTTGTCTATTAAATCCTGCTGCATTATATCCAGGAGTGTAAATTTCTCCTACATCGATATAACTAAGTGTCTTGGGGTTGAATACTTTGAGCTGACGATCAATAACTTGGAAAAAATAAGGCTGATCTTCAAAAGCAGCGAGAATATACTCCCATTGATTTTGAATCCCATCGCTGAATGGTAAACTAACTTCTATCTGACCTTTTGTAACTTCTAACTCCCAGTTTCCACCTAAAGCAGAACTACCTGTTGCTTGAGCAGAAGCTGCAATATTTGCACCTGTAAGTTTGTGCAACTTTTCTAAAAATTCTGCACCTGCATCTCCAGAAGCTAGATTACAACCATATAAGAATATATTGGTAACAGACCAAGTTTTTAATGCTGCGGAGTAATTATTATTAATGTTATTAATATTTAACTGGCTATTACCTAGATACAAGCAACCTGGAGAACCATGAGAAAGTATATGTATAGAGGATATTTGAGAATATTTGTTTATAACTTTGGTTATCTGTTGAATACCATCATCATTTGGTTCTATAATAAATACTTTTGTTCCTGATGAAACTTCTGTGGCGAAATCTTGATAATTATCTACATGAGAGTCTATAAAAACTATCTCTTTTACTATTTCTTTTTCAGTAGAGCAACCCAATGATTCAATAATTTTTTTGTTAGATGCCATGATAATAACTTTAATATTCCTGATTCGTAAAACTTATTAATACTCTGTTATCTTCTACAGAAATGACTTTTTTTAATCTATTTTTATAGAAAGATAAAATTTTTATTAAATTTACAGAATCTCTGTTTAGAACAAAGTTTTGCTAAAGTCAAGCTATAACAAAAAAAATTTTATAGATCCATTTTTTTGACACATGACTTTTTAATAAATCCTGATGACAGATGAAATAGGCATTTCCAAAAATTCTCAAATCCTTTCTGTAGATTGACTTTAGTTTCTTTATAATTGTCAAGCTTTTTTGCTATATTGTAGACCATTATCAGTCTTTGAAGTATTTATTGTTAATTTATTCAATTTTTTTGTCTTTAATGGTTTAATAATAATTATATAACCCACCGTTGGGCGGGGCGGATTTATTTCAATGATTAACAATTAATAATTACCTCTTGTTAAAACCGAGAGATAGTACGCGAGTACATAAATCTTTCATTATTCATTAATTTCAAACCCGCCCCTGCTATTGTATTATTTTAGCTGTCTTTGTTCACTACTAGACTGCATATACGACCGAATAAAGTGTCTCTTAAATATCTTAGTAATCGCATATAGTCAAAATTCCTTTTTCAGAACCTTTAGGTGATACCCATCTATTGCCTCCTAGTGTTGTTTCGGCAATAACTTGACCACTACCAGTAAGTTTTCTGACTAATCTAGGAGCAAATTTGCGAATATTACAATTAATTTCTACAATCATATAGAGTTGCTCCATTCCATCATAGTCCATCCCGTCGTATTGCTTTAATATTTCTGCTCCCCACAAATTATTCCCTAGGTCTTGAATTGTGTTCATATTCATTGACGTTGTTGCTTTGCGGTTATAACCAACGGGATACCAATCTGCCATTCCTTGTGTTATAACAATACTAGCCAAAAGTTCAAACATAATTAATTCCTAAATAAGTGATTAAACAGGTTTTGCTGAAAACCTGTTGTTAGTTTAACTCACTTTGAAATATTATTTTAATAATCTCTGTTTTTTCTAGACCATCGATTAAATCTGCTGTATTTTAGTCTCAATAATTATTAACCCATAGTTTTGATATTTATGTACTTTTCATTTTTGCAAATAGTAATAAAAATCCTGATTTTGGGATTGCAAAATATAACGATTGTCTAATAGATTAACATTACCATAAACCTGTAAATTGTCTTGAAAAATTGGGTCAGACTCTTTCAATTCTATCAGGTCTATACTTACTTTTTTTTCAATTTGCCGTAGTTCTTCTAATGTTTGGGGTAGTTGCCAAATTACTTGAGTCGGATAATTAGCGATCGCTAAATAAAAGTTTTTCTCTGACATAACTACTTGTGGTTGAATTTGCAATTTTGATATTACTGTTTCTAGTCGCGAACTATAAGTATATAAACGTTCAGACTGTCGGCGTTGGAGATTTTTTAGTTTGTGAAAAGTGAGAAAGTTTGAATAACTTAAACATAGACAAATTCCTAATCCTATAGCAATTAATTTTTTAGATTCTAACTGATAAGTTAACCGCCATAAACCTGCCATTGATAAGATTGCCATTAAAGGGGAAAAAACTGCTAACCCTCGAATCCCCATATCAATATATTGATAAAGTAAAAAAACTGCCAATAAAGCTGGCATGAAATTAATTAGGCTAAAAATAGATAAATTTAGATATTTTTCCCATTGTTGTAATTTTTTTTGATAACTTGCTGTTGCTAATGCAGCGAAAGTAATACTCCATAGAAGCACCATTGAAATAGTAATCGTTCCATAGACTGGAAACTTTTTAAAATTAATTATGAGAGTGCAATTAAATAGAAAGTTTTCCCAAATTATTCTCAGCATATCAGTCAAATTAGATTGGGATAAAATTCTTGTTGCTGCGTAGGGATAAATTTCTTGATTTTGAGAAAGGGGAATTAAAACAGCGACAAATAGTAATGCAAAGGCAAATAGTAAGCTGAATAAAGTTTTTTTGTAATCTTGATTTTTCTCAATCCACAAAATGGCAAGACTGGCTGGAAGTAAAGTCAATAAAAATGGTTTGATTAAATATGCTAATGCGGTTGCTAAACTTAGAAATATCCCTTTAAACAAACTTTCTTTTTGTAGAAACAAAAGAGCAACAACAATCATAATTACAGCAGCAGCGGATATTTCTGTCATTACTGAATGAGTTAAGACTAAAGTGTAAGGATAAATCAAATAAATCAAACTAGCTCCAAAACCTACCCATTGATTAGCGATCGCTCTACCAACTGTAAAAATTAAAAATATCGTCAAAATTAAGAGTAAATAATTAATAAAAAACGGTGTACCTTCATTAATTCCACCAATCAAAAAACCAAGAGCTAAAATTAAAGGATAACCAGGGAGATGAGTATCCTTAGTTGGATAGCCTTTTTGAATAATACTACTAGCCAAATAATGATTACTATTAAAATCAAAATTACGGACAATATTTTGAGCTACAGTATAGTAAAGAGTTTCATCATTCCAGCGAATTTGTAGAGAGACAGGTTTAGTCAGATAGAGAGCGATCGCTGTTATTATAAATAGTAATAGATATGGAAAGATGTGACTAAATAAATTTCTACGAAAAGTCATTTTTGAAGTTAGAAGAAAGGAAGAAGGAATAAGGAATAAGCTTAAATATAGTAAATATTTCCTCAGCTTTTACACAAATTATACCAACAGACATAATATCAAATGTTAGCAGGCAAGATGCTTACTCCACTTATTAAAATCAGACTGTCATTTTTAGGTATAATAATTAATGGATATCAAATAACTATTATATCATGGCAAAAACTAAATCTAAATCTGACTTTCCCCAAAAAATATGTCCTGTATGTAATCGCCCTTTTACTTGGCGAAAAAAATGGGCAGACTGTTGGGATGAAGTCAAATATTGTTCCGAAAGATGTCGGCGACGTAAGTCAAAAATTGACAAACAAACCGACGCATAATAGCCTGATATCTAGTAGTTAATCACAAAAAAAAATGCAGCCAAAACTTATTATTCATGGTGGTGCTGGTAGTTCCATTGAGGAAAAAGGAGGATTAGAAGTTGTTCGGAAATCTCTCCATCGAATAGTGGATGAATTATATAACTTGCTTCTTAGTGACACTGCTGCTGTAGATGTAGTCGTGCGTGGTTGTCAACTATTAGAAGATGACCCTCTTTTTAATGCTGGCACCGGTTCGGTACTACAATCTGATGGCCAAATTCGGATGAGTGCTTCCTTGATGGATGGGATTAATCATCGGTTTAGTGGGGCGATCAATGTCTCCCGGATTAAAAATCCTATTGACTTGGCCAAAGCGCTGCAAGAATCACCCGATCGCGTATTATCAGATATTGGGGCGGGTGAATTTGTGCGGGAATTACAAATGCCAGTTTACAACCCCTTGACAGATAAACGATTAAATGAATGGCTTGAAGATCGTAAACAAAATTTTAGTAGAAAAATGGCAAACGTGATTGCAGAATCTCCAGGCACTGGTACTATTGGTGTAGTAGTCTTAGATAAAGAGGGTAGATTAGCTGCGGGCACTTCTACTGGGGGGAAAGGTTTTGAAAAAATTGGTCGGGTGAGTGACTCCGCGATGCCTGCTGGAAATTATGCTACTGGCAGTGCTGCAATAAGTTGTACTGGCATTGGAGAAGATATTATTGATGAGTGTTTAGCAGCAAAAATTGTGATTCGGGTAACAGATGGTTTTTCCATTAAAGCAGCTTTTGAGCGTTCATTTGCTGAGGCGCACGAACATAAAAGGGATTTAGGAGCGATCGGTATTGATGCTAGTGGTATTATTGGTTGGGGAAAAACTTGCGATGTAATTTTAGCTGCTTTTCACGATGGGCACAAAATTGGTGATAGTTTGGAAGCTGATAAGGGAACATTAGTTTTTACTGCTGAATAATATAGCAGTGAACAGGGAACAGCGGTGCGATCCCGCGACGACAAGAGTCGCAAGCGGTCGGACCCCGCGACGACGCCAGTCGCAAGCGGTCAGACCCCGCGCCGCCGACAGCTCGCTTGCGGAATGCTGACCAAGAGAGGGAACGCCGACCAAGAGAGGGAACGCGCACCAAGAGAGGGAACAGTTGCAAAAATATTTTCGCTTTCTGATTTCATCATCAGTCCATCTTCTAACTAATTCTTTCTTAGCTGTACTAATATCTTTGAAACTGCACTAGGTAATTATTTCAGGCTTTATCCTCAACCAAATTCATAATTATTAAATTTGCTTCAATATCTGCGAAATGTGAGCATCAATATAGTAGGGGTGGGTTTTACCTATAATTTTGATGCTTACCCTAAGATTTAGACAAACCCAATATTTAGGGGGCGGGTTTTGCTCACTAATTGCACTTAGATTAAGCTTTTGTGTTAAACCCGCCCCTACAATTTTTTTAACCCTGGTTTTTTTAACGTTATAGAATTTTTATTTCGCTTCAGGAATTACTTTTTCTGGGGCACATTCTATAAAGTTAGTGATTAAACATACACTTGGACTAATGCTTGTACCACGCAAGTTAACTCCTTCTAAATTAGCTCCACTGAGATTAGCAAGAGTAATATTTGTTTCCATTAATTTAGCTTTAGTCAGGTTAGCATTAGAAAAATCTGCATCCTTCAAATTTGCTTGATGCAGATTAGCATTGAAAAGATTAGATTCACTTAAATCAGCATTTTCTAAGTTAGCTCGAAACCAATATGATTGACGTAAATTTGCATTAGATAAATTAGCTCCACTAGCAAGAGATTCAATCAAATTTGCTTGAAATAGATTAGCATTTTCTAAATTTGCCTTTGTTAGATAAGCTCTAGATAAATTGGCATTACCTAAATAAGCATCTGTTAAATCTGCACCTCGAAGATCCGCATCATTCATTTTTGCTCTATTAAGGTTGGCATTAGAAAGATTAGCATCAGCAAGAATAGTCACTGCTAGGTTAGCACCAGACAAATTTGCTCCTTCGAGGTTTGCTCCTGCTAAGTCAGCTCCAATCAAGTTAGCATTAGATAAGTTGGCTCTACTAAGGTCACATCCTGGACATTCATTAGTTTCTAAGAGTCTTCTGATAGCTGCTCGGTTAGCTGCTTTTGCTGAGTTTATCCAACCAACTTGAGAGAAAATAATGATAATTGCTAATAATGTTAGTTTCATCTTTGGTATTTGAGGTAATAAGGAAGAAAAAATATATCTCAGTAGTAAATATACAAATAATTTTGGGCGTTGCTGAATTAAGGGATGAATATTAAGTGGGGTGGGACAGGCATCCTGCCTGTTCCTGCCCATTCCACAAAACTATTAAAATCATCCCCCATTTATGCAAAGCCCAGTTATTAGTTATAGCAGGGAACAGGGAAAAGTTGGAAAAACATTGATAATTAGAGATAGTTTTCATTATCAATTATCCATTATTAATTATCAATTATCCATTATCCATTATTAATTATTTAGTTTTCATAGTATAACTGCCATCCCAATCATTTGGTGGTGGAGTTTTTATATAGTCAAGCGATCGCTCAATATGTATAGCAACTGCTTCATCATCAGGTTTAATTTTTTGTGCCGTCTCAAAATAATTAATTGCCTCGGCAAATTTCTTTTCTGTATAAGCTTGTCTAGCTTTAATATAAAGTTCTAAAAACTCTTCTGTTTCCAGATCAATAGGTTGAGAAATTGCACCAATTAATTCATATATACTCACAGCTTGTTGTTTACCTTTGACTTTTACTTTATCTAATTCTCTAACCACAATCTGATCTCTACAAAGTTCATAAGTAAACTCACTCAAAATAATATCACAACCATATTGTTTAGTAATTGATTCTAGACGGGAACTCAAATTTACACCATCACCAATTACTGTATAATCCATTCTTTTTTGGGAACCAATATTACCAGAAACTACTTCTCCTGAACTAATACCTATACCAATTTTAAATTGTGTTTCATCAGGGCGAGATAAATTAAATTCTCGGAGACGATGACGCATATCCAAAGCAGTTTTTACAGCCATCAAAGCATGATTTTCTAAAGATAATGGTGCGCCAAAAACTGCCATTAAAGCATCCCCAATAAATTTATCTAGAGTTCCTTCATGGTCAAAGACTGCCTCTACCATTGTCTCAAAATATTGATTCAAAAGTTGAACTACTTCAGATGCTTCTAAATTTTCTGTAATAGTTGTATAACCTCTAATATCAGAAAATAAAATAGTTACTTCTTTACGTTCTCCTTCAAGTAAAGCATCTTCACCTAATGCCATTACTTGTTCTGCTACCCCTGGTGTCATGTAGCGATACATAGCATTTTTCATGCGTTTTTCTTGACTAATATCTTCTAAAACTACCAACCCGCCACGCACGCCACCTTCAGGATTTGTCAATGGATTAACTGTTAAATTCACACTCCGTTCAAAGACTTGATCTATTTCTGATATATCTATTGATTTGCTAAGATTTTTGTGATTTTTGTGATTATTTTGAATCTCATTTTCTTGGATATTTGTTGATATTTTTTCTCCCCAAGGAAAATAAATATTGGGATTTTTTTGGTCTGGAACTGCTAAGATATGGATTAGCTCTTTTTCCTCTTCCTGATCTTTGTTAATAAATGAACCTACTCGTAAATTTTGTTCTGGAACATATTGTCTAGTACCATTATTTAGACTATCTTCTACACGGAACTTTAGGTTTTCAATTGGTATAACTTCCCATAGATATCTACCAACTAATTTTTCCTCCCAAATTTTCCCATTTGTTTTACCTTTAACTTCATGTCTAATAGGGCAACCCAATATTTCTAAAGCTGCTTCATTAATAGTCACAATTCTGCCTTGCATATTTGTAGAAATTACAACATCAGACAAACTTTGTAGAATATCTTTCTGATATTGTTTTTCTACTAAAACATTTTCAAACAATTGAGAATTTTGGAGAGCAATACCTGCTTGAGCATTAAAAGCTAATAAAAATTGTTCATCTGAAGCAGTAAAACTACCTTGATTTTTATTAATTAACTGAGTTACCCCAATTAATTCACCTTTAGCATTGTACACAGGCATACAAAGAATATTTCTTGTTTTATAACCAGTTTTTTGGTCTGTACTTGGGTCAAAACGAGGATCTATATAGGCATCAGGAATATTCAGAGTTTGTCCAGTAGAAGCAACATAACCAGCTATGCCACGATTTGCTGGTATTCTAATTTCCATCATTTTTTTTCTATCTGCTGTTGCTACCTTAGTCCAAAGTTCATTTGTTTCTTTACTAAGTAAAAACAATGTGCTACGGTCTGCCTGCATTAGATTACGGGCTTGGTCCATTACGGCTCTTAAAGTTGTTTCCAGGTCTAGACTTTGACCTAAAGTTGTGGTAGCCTTTAGTAGCGCTGATACTCCGCGTTGATTCCGAGCTGCAACATAAAAAGATTGACAACTTTCGAGAATAATCCCCATTGAGTCAGCAAAAGAGCGGAATAGTTGCTCATCTTCTTCATCGAAGGGCACATCATTTGCTTTATTCAGTAGTCGTACCACTGCTACTGGTTGGTTAGAGTTAGCGGTACTAAAAATTGGCATACAGAGGATAGTACGAGTATCATAACCTGGAGGTTGGTCTACCTCTTCATTAAAGAGTGGGTGACTCTTAGCATCGGCAATGTTGAGTGCTTCTCCTGTAGTAGCCACATGACCTAAAATACCTACATTAATTGGTAAGTTGTACTCTTGAGATATACCTGTGTTTTCAACTATTGTTTTGTACCAAAGTTGTTTTTTTTCTTGGTTAACCAAGAAAATACTTGTTCGGTCTGCTTTCAGGACTTGACCAATTTTTACAGTAAAGGCATCTAATAGTTGTTCTAGTAAAGTTTCAACACCTTCATTATTAATTAAGTCAATGGCCCTGAGATATTGATGGAACTCTGCAGTAATAAAGTCCAGCAGACAAACAAACTCTCCTACTGGCAAATCCTTGACACGAGTTGCCAGTAGACCCATACTATTAACTTGAGTCAATGTTGCGAGAATACTGCCAGCAGCGTTAGAGAATGTCATTTGGACTTCTTTTTCTTAAAGTTAAATGGCTTCAACTTAAGTTTATTTTGCTTTGCTTAAATTTTCCAAAGTGGCAAGATTTAGTTTACCAAAAAAAAGGGTTTAAACCCTTTTTTTGATATTTTTAAGCTGCCGATAACATAGAATAGGAAGATATAATTTTTTGATAATAGTTTCTTAACTGTTGAGTCGCTGCAGACCATCCCCAACGTTCGGCTTCAGCTCTGGCATTTTTTCGTAGAGTTTCTCGTTCTTCTGAGCGTGCTAAAAGGTTTTGAGTTGCTGTAATGGCTCCTTTTTCATCAGCCGGATCGAATAGATAACCATTTATTCCATCTGTAACAATATCAGGAATGCCCCCTGAATTAGCAGCTACTACTGGGGTGCCTGCGGCCATTGCTTCTAGAAGTACCAATCCTAAAGTTTCGGTACGAGAAGGAAAGATAAAAGCATCGGCAGAAGCATAAGCAGAGGCCAACTCTTGACCACGCAAATAGCCAACAAAATGAGTAGGAGTATCGGCAAAATGTTCTTCTAGGGTTTGTCTGTTAGGGCCATCACCTACTAGGGCTAGGTAAGCATTAGGGATGGCTTTTAGGATTGGTTTAATACGCTCAATTTCTTTTTCTGCACCTAAACGTCCAACATATAGCAATATTGTACTATCTGGATTTCCTCGACTGAGGCGATCGCGCATTTCCTGACTTGCATAGTGGGGCTGAAATAATTCTGTATCTACTCCCCGTTGCCATAAGTCCACTCGTTCAATTCCGTGGTTCCTTAGTTCTTCTACCATTGCTGTAGAGGTACAAAGATTTAGGTCTGCTTGGTTATGGCCTGATTTAAGTAATTCCCAAAGTAAGCCTTCGAGCATTCCTAAACCATAATGATGTAGGTATTGAGGCAGGTGGGTATGATAAGATGCCACGAGTGGAATGTTCATTTTTTTCGCATAGTAGAGGCCACCCAAACCTAATACTGCAGGGTTTGCCACATGAATTATATCTGGCTGAAATTTTTCTAGCTGTTCTCCAATGGTGGGAGTTGGTATTGCTAATTTTAATTCTGGGTATAGTGGTAGGGGAAAACCGTCAATGCCACAAATTTTTGAGCCTTTATATTCTGTAATTCCTCCTGCTGGAGAAAATATTAGCACTTGGTCACCAGCACGTTGTAGATTTTCAGCAGTGTGACACAGACGGGTAACTATACCATCTATTTTTGGTAGAAAGGTTTCGGTAAAAAGGGCAATCCTCATAAATTAATAAATTTATATTTATTAGCTGAAAAAATATTAGCAAAGATATTGATTTATATAGTAATAAATTTAAGTAGAGTGTGAGAAATTTTATGTGTTATGTATCTCTACTTAGGGTTTGCTGAAAAAGTCTTATGGGTGAGGGTAGGAGTCAGGAGACAGGAGACAGGAGACAGGAGGAGTAAGGAATTTAGAGAAGGCAGGAGGAAGAATTATCCCTCAATTTCTCTGTCCAAATCTTGCTGTTAATACTAACTTTTTGAGGC
>JBCDJM010000236.1:0-12282 GCA_038747755.1 Cyanobacteria bacterium P01_H01_bin.35 | reverse complement strand
GAGTAAGTAATTGACTATTTATGCTTAATATTTTCCTGAGAAAGGTCAATGAATAGGATATCTACAGTATAAATACGAACCCGCGCTACCGTTTTTTTATACTACTTTTAATGTTACAAATTGACGTGCGGAATGTGGGTTGGAAAAATATTTTCGCATTCAATCTCCCCTACTCCCCTACTCCCCTACTCCCTCTTTTGCATTATGATTACAGGTAAAACAAAATTATTAGGAGTCATTGGTTATCCGATTGAACATTCTCTGTCTCCTCTAATGCACAATGCTGCAATTCAAGCAATAAATAACCAACAAACTCAACAAAATTTAATTGATTATGTTTACCTACCTTTCCCTATTAAACCAGAAGATTTAAACACTGCTATTGCTGGATTTTCTGCTATTGGTGTTCAGGGTTTTAATATTACCATTCCTCATAAACAAGCAATAATACCTTTTTTATCAGAAGTGTCGGATATTGCTCAAGCGGTGGGGGCGGTTAATACTGTTTATCGCACAAATAAGGGATGGGCGGGGACTAATACAGATGTGGCAGGATTTCTTGCTCCACTACAAACTTATGATTGGAATTGGCATCAAAAAGTTGCGGTAGTTTTGGGTAATGGTGGTGCTGCTCGTGCAGTTGTAGCGGGTTGCGCTCAGTTAGGTTTTGCAGAGATTCATGTTGTTGGTCGTTCGGAAGATAAATTAACTGCTTTTGAGCAAAGTTGGGTTAATTCTCCTCTGCCAGTAAATCTGACAATACATAAGTGGGATGAGTTGTCAAGCTTAATTGCACAAGCAGATTTGTTAGTGAATACGACTCCTGTAGGAATGTACCCCAATATTCAGGAGTCTCCAGTAGATGACACGATGTTTGAGAATTTGTCACCAGGGGCGATAGTCTATGATTTAATTTATATTCCTAATCCTACTAAGTTTCTGCAGCAAGCTCAGGAGAGGGGAGCGATCGCTATTGATGGTTTAGAAATGTTGGTTCAACAAGGGGCTACTGCATTAGAATTATGGTTACAACAGTCTGTACCTGTGGATGTTATGCGCAATTCTTTGCGTCAACATTTAGGTTTGAGTCAATAACAGAACTTAGGCAAAAACACACACTAATTGTACTAAGTTAGTTTTAAGAAAGAACTTAAGTTTGATTGTTCTTGTACTTTGAAAGTATAAACTTATTTCAGGAGATTTGATATAATATAGTTTCAGATTTAATAGTTATAATTATGATTCTACTATAAACAATAGCTTTTTTATTACTTATGATCTAGATATGATATAGTTTGATAATTTTGCTAAATTTATCTTAGGGCTAAAGCCCTACTACAAACAAAAATTTTTTTATCACTTAAATTTAATTATATGCGATCGCGATTCTTACCGAATATTATTATCTCCAGCTTAATTGCCATAGTAACTTGGTTGTGGAGTAGCCCAGCTTGGGCATTAATTCCAATTAAACTATATGATATAGACTACAAAGATTGTCCCCCCAGTCTAGCAACAGGAATTATTAGCAGTGGGTCTAGTATGGGAGCTAACTGCTTTATTATTAGTGGTAAAGCCCAAAATGCTTCTGGTAAAAATGTATACGACGCTGATGTGTATGGACGTATTTATGATGCGAATAACAATAACGTCATGCAAAATCGTACTAGACTAGGGTCAATTCCAGAAGTTCCTGCACAGACTACTACTGATTTTGAAATTAGAGTTTCTATACCAGCAAATCTACCTACTCCCTTAAAACTTAAGCAGTTTAAATCATCTGGCTTTCCTAGTAAAATTCGGTGGGAGCAAACTATTGAAGAGTTTGACGGATTTTAATATTTATTTAGGGTTGGCTGAAAAAGTCTTATGGGTGGTGAGGGTGGGAGTCAGGAGTCGTAGGGGCGAATTCGCCCCTACCACCAAAATATTACAACTAAAATTAATATTGCTTTATAAATATTAATAGACTGCCAGACTACCTAATAATCCAGTTAAAATTTGAGCTGCAAACTGGAGAGCAAAGATAGCAATTATGGGAGAAAAGTCAATACCTCCCAAGGGTGGGATAATAGAACGGAATATATTTAGATAAGGGTCTGTTAACTGACTCAATACAGAAAATGGTGGGTCATACCAATTAACATTAGGAAACCAACTTAATAAAATCCTAATGAACATCAAAACCAAATATATGCTTACAAAAGTTGATAATGTCTGGGCTAATAGTCCTATGGGGGTACTCATAAATATTATTATTGCTAAACTACAAACAAACAGTAAGTTCTATAATAGAGTTTAGCATACCTTTGTCCTATTTAGAGACCCAGAGCTATCTCTAAAATCTACAAAATTTACTGATTCTTCTCTCTTCAGAGCGATCGCTCTGTCTTTTCCAAAGATCCATTTACACTGCTTATTTGCTGGCGAACTTCATCAATTGCTTGATCCAACTGTGCTATTTTACCCTCCAAACTTTGGCGAGTCTCTTCTATCGCTTCTGTTTCTTTAGTGGATTTTTCTTTTTCAGTATCTTGGCTATCCAAGAAATTTTCTGCTACATCATTATCATCAGATATTCTTGAGCCGATTAAAATTCCGAATAATCCACCTACCAGGCCGCCAACTGCTATACCTGCCATCAAACCACTTGCAAAACCATTTTTATTACTCATATTTAGCAAACAGCTAATTATTTATATGTTTTTTTACTTAAGGACTTACCCAAGAAAACCCAGTTACAAAAAAACAAGCTTTAGTGGGTTCCTATGGGTAAGTCTTGTACTTAATTATACTATTTTTTTTGACTAAAACATCACATATTACTAATAAAATTTCAAAATTATCAAGTACGAGTCATTTCAGTTATCAGTAACTCCTTCGGTATTAGGAGGATTGAAATAACGAACTGTTATCTTTTAATCACCTGAAAAGAGGAGACTTGAAACATAATTTTTTTGTCACGAAGAAGGGTTTAATTATCTAGGAGAGAGGGAATAAGGTCTCACAGGAGGAAAAAACTGAAACTTAGGTATTATTTTGCCAGGGTTTACACAAAGTCAACTAAAATACATGATATAAAATCTAACTTGGAGACAAAAAATATTCTGGTTATTTTTACAAAACATTATTAATTAAATAATTAAGCTTGACTAGCCCACCCTTTCAAGGGAAAAAAAGTGCTTGTTATTTCCTTATATTCAATTCGGTTAAGGTTTTAAGCAGAGGTAATTATCCATTATCCATTATCAATTAATTACTGAAAAATAAAGGTATAAAGCCTTCTATTTCAAGAGAAAAAAGAAAAAAATCCTTGAGCATCAATCCTCCTTTTTATAAGAAGAGGTAATTCTCAATTCTCAATTCTCAATTCTCAATTCTTGAACAAGTCCTAAGTACCAAAAATTCGATCGCCCGCATCACCAAGGCCCGGTACAATATAACCAACATCATTTAGAATCTCATCAATAGTTGCCGTATAAATAGCCAAGCTAGGATAAGTAATACCTAGTTTTTGTAGAGCAGGTTTAGCAGCTACTACAGAAATAATTCTTACAACAGTGGGGTCAACTCCACGCTGAGTTAATTCGGCCATCGCCTGCATAATTGTACCACCAGTAGCTAACATTGGGTCACAAATCAAAACTCGAACGTTAGGATCAAATTCTGAAGGAAGCTTATTCAAATAACAACTAACTTCGAGAGTTTCTTCATTCCTGACCATACCCAAATGATAGATAGATGCCAAGGGTAAAACAGTTTGAGCGCCTTCTAATAATCCCAGACCAGCTCGGAGGATAGGTATTACTACTATGGGAACTTGAGGATTGACAAAAGTAGCAGAACATTCAGCTAAAGGAGTCTGTATAGTTGTTTCTACCACAGGTAACCAATCTCGAATTGCTTCATAAGTTAACCATCTGCCTAATTCTGTAATTGCAGAGCGAAAAAGTGCTGAGGGTGTATTAACATCACGAGCAATACCCAACCAATGCTTTACCAATGGATGAGGTGGGACATAAACACGAAGTTGTGGAGCCATAATTTCTAAATCCCCCTTAACGAAGTCAAAAGTCAAAAGTAATAACGTTTCACGGAAGTCAAAAGTCAAAAGTCAAAATTTTGATTTTATAGACTTAAAACTTCGATTCTACAGTAATTTCAGGAAATTATTTCACATTTAAAGTTGAAAACTATTTGTGCCACCTTTAAAGTGAATTGGTAGTATTAGTGAATTGGTATTATTAAAGATGGGGTTTTAGACCCAATTATTTTGATAATACCTAATATTTACAGGACAGATTTACACAAACAAAAACAAAAGTGTTAGGAAAAATCTTATGTTTGAATAAAAGACATCTCCAAAAAAACAGGATTTCTGGGTTCGGGTGCGTAAGTCCTGATTAATTTCAAATTACCACAGATATGTACTAATCAATAAATATTTTCTGATAAAACATCAGAATTATACCAAATTCAAAAAAGGTTGTTATAGGGAATTGGGAATTGGGAAAAATTAGGGAATTGGGAATATCCTTGCTCTTTATTGAATTTTCCTGTATGGTAAAATTTATCTCTTCCCTAACTACAAAAAAAAGTTCATGTAGTAGTATTTTTTGAAACTGCTATAATAGCGTTGATAAAGTTAGTGAGGTACAGTTATTTTTATTCTTTTCTATTCCCTATTTTCTGAATTATTACGGCCTACAGAAGTGGCATTTAACCTGCCTACCTACTCCCTAAAATAAACGAATTTTGTACCTCACTCAAAGATGGGAATTGCTATATTAATCTAGAGGTTCTCATATGAATAGGACTTATGCATAAACCGGATTTATCAACTAAATTTCGTGATTTGAAAAACAATAATCAGAGCAATAAACTCGGTTTCTTGTTTGGATGCTTCAGCAATTAACAATTGACAATCTCAAAAGCCCTGTAATCTGAATTATTAATTATCAATTAGATGAGATGTGTTTGCTCAATCTCAAAAGCCCTGTAATCTGAATTATTATCTGAATTATTAATTATTAATTATCTAGGAAAAAAAGGTTTATGGGTGTGGTGTGTCTAAATTATGATACTATAAAAATCATCAGTAATAGACTCAAATGAAGAAAATTATCAAAGGCTTAGTATGGCAGTATCTATGACCGGAAAATTCTGGTTTCAAGTCTTCCCTTTTAAGAAGATAAAAAAAGAGAATATTCCTTATATCAAGCCTCTGGTAACAGCCGCGAGTTACTGATAACTGATAACTGATAACTGATAACTGAAATGACATCTCCCTCATTAACTGACAAATTTTCGGCAATATCTGAATATGATGCAATTGTAATTGGCTCTGGTATAGGTGGTTTAGTTACAGCTACTCAACTTGTAGCGAAAGGAGCTAAAGTTATAGTCTTAGAAAGTTACATTATTCCTGGTGGTAGTTCGGGTTACTTTGAAAGAAAAGGATACACATTTGATGTTGGTGCGTCAATGATATTTGGTTTTGGCAAAAAAGGCACAACAAATTTGCTTACCCGTGCTTTAGATGCTGTAAATGTGAGTATAGAAACAATTCCCGATCCTGTACAAATACATTATCACTTACCAGATAATTTAGAATTAAAAGTTCACCAAAACTATGAAAAGTTTATCGCAGAATTAACTCAAAAGTTCCCCCATGAAAAGAAAGGTATTAGACAATTTTATGATGAATGTTGGGCAGTATTTAATTGTCTGAATTCTATGGAGTTATTATCCCTAGAAGAACTAAAATATCTCTCCAAATCTTTCTTTCAACATCCAGGGTCTTGTTTAGGTTTATTGAAGTATTTACCCCAAAATGTCGGAGATGTTGCCCGTCGATATATTCATGATTCTGAGTTATTAAAATTTATTGATATGGAATGTTATTGTTGGTCAGTAGTTCCAGCAGATTTAACACCAATGATTAATGCTGGAATGGTATTTTCTGACCGACATTATGGAGGTATTAATTATCCTCAAGGTGGCGTGGGAAAAATTGCGCAAAAATTGGTAGAAGGTTTGGAGAAAAATGGAGGAGAAATTCAATATAAATCCCGTGTTAAAAAAATTATCATCGAAAACGGAAAAGCGGTAGGAGTGGAATTAACCAATGGTAAAATTTATCGAGGTAAACGGATTATTTCTAACGCCACAAGATGGGATACTTTTGGGAAATTAGTTCCCGAAAAAAATATACCCTCAAGTGAGATGAAATGGCGGAGTAATTATCAAAAATCACCAAGTTTTTTAAGCTTGCATTTAGGAGTACAAGCTAAAGTATTTCCTCTAGGTACAGAATGTCATCATATTCTCTTAGAAAACTGGGAAAAAATGGAAGCACCAGAAGGTACAATTTTTGTTTCTATTCCGACATTATTAGACCCAAGTTTAGCGCCAGAAGGATATCATATTCTTCATACTTTTACACCTAGTTATATAGAAGATTGGCAGAAATTATCAGCCCAAGAATATAATGCTAAAAAACAAGCAGCAGCAGCAGGAATTATTAATAGGTTAGAAAATATTTTTCCAGGTTTAAATGCAGGTTTAGATCATATAGAAGTAGGAACAGCTCGCTCCCATCAAAAATTTTTAAACCGACAAGATGGAACTTACGGACCTATTCCTCAGCGTAAATTAAAAGGTTTATTAGGAATGCCATTTAATCGCACTTCAATACATGGTTTATATTGTGTTGGAGATAGTACATTTCCTGGTCAAGGTTTAAATGCTGTAGCATTTTCTGGTTTTGCTTGTGCTCATAGAGTTGGTGTTGATTTAGGATTAAAAAATAAGAAGTAATATCAAATCTAGTAGCATTGGTATAATTAGATAATTAATTAGAACTCAAAATTCAGCAGAGAGCATAATTTATCAAGATTTACTCTTTGCTGAAGATCAAACATTTTTTCATACCAACTTCAGCATATTTGATTTATAGCAGTTTTCATTAATATAGAGTACAGAGATTTGGGTTTAAAGGAAGAATTAAGAAGGAAGAAGTTTTGTAGTCTACCTTTGTGAAAACCGCTATAATACTAATTTCATAAAATCTTGTAGACCTAGATTTTTTTGTAGGAGTTAGTAGGGGAAATTGATAAATTTTTCTCCTACAAGAGTTATACCATTTCTCAAATATTTTTCAACCTATATCTTGGGTAGGGGAGTGAGGGAAAAGTCAAAAAATACGTAAGTATTTCCTGCGGAATGCTACCCAAACAGCAGTCAGATATCATCTCTCAGCTATTGCTTTTAGTTGGTGTTCAAAGCTTGATTAATGGAGTCATATTTTTCTGACTACAAAAGCTAGCACTCTTGACCTTATTTATTTAAACCCTTTCCTTAAGCGCAAGTTATTCTTGCTGTTAAAGAAGTTCCTCCGCAGGAGGCTAGCTGACTCCTAATAGCTAAATGCTTACAAAAATAAGCTGTTGTGTATTTAAACGACTTATTATTGTGTGGAGCATTAAAAGAAAAATCCTTATTACTTCTGACTTCTGACTTCTAACTTCTGACTTGCTAACACGCATTTTAAATGCGTATTAGCTTAGACTTCTTGCAAAAGTAAAAGTCAAAAATTTTTTCCTACATTTTTCTCGAAAATCTTTTACCAATTGATAATTGATAATTAATCCCCAAAGGCTTTAAACCTTAATTTTTCGGTACTATCTTTTTTGATTGTCTTTTGACTAGGATGACGGTAAAGGTAGATGTAGATTCAAAACCAAATCAATTCTAGATAACCTGTAGAATGTTAGGATAAAAAAATATTTGATTGTTGTCTTTATATCTAAGATTACAGAATAAATAAATAGGGTTCCCTGATTAAATATGAAAGTATCTAAAGATAAAGCTTTCAAAATTTTTAAGTCTGGAAAAAGTCTAAGCTTTTAGGTTTCTCAAGTTCAAAGATTTAGTATTTTAGGCTAACTATGGCAGAAAAATTATAGAGGTTTTCACAAAGGTAGACTACAAAACTTCTTCCTTCTCTCCTAGATAAGTAAAGCCTTCTTCCTTGAAACCCAAAGCTCTGTACTTCATATTAATGAAAACTGCTATAAGGAACAATTTTTTAGACTATCTTCTCTATAATTCTTATTTATCCTGTAGGGGCGATTCCCAAATCACCCCTACTACTCCTGACTCCTACTGTTACTCATAAGACTTTTTTAGCAAACCTTAAATATATGTCTAATAGTTTAAATTTAAGTCCGATAAAAATTATGGCAGTAGTAGGATTAATCATATTTGGATTAATTTCTACATTAGCCTTCACTCACTCAATTAAAACTACCAAAATTATGAAAGATGCATCTATAAATTCTCAATTTGTTATTCAGGAATTATCCCACCAAATTCCAACTAATAACCAATGGATAATTAATGCGACTCAAGCAAGACAATTAGCGACACAAGGAGGAACAATTTTAGATGCTCGTTCTTGTAAAAGTTTTAACCATCAAAGTTTATCAAATGCAACTTGTATAAACTGGAAAGAATTTTCTCAGCTTCAACTACCATTTAAGGGAAAATTACTCACAGATGATAAAATTTTGAGAGAAAAATTACAAACAATTGGCATTTTTAATGACAAACCAGTAATAGTATTTGGCGACACCATAAATGGTTGGGGAGAAGATGGTAGAATAGTTTGGATGTTACGCACTTTAGGACATCAAAAAGCCTTCTTAGTTGATGGTGGTTTTGCTGCCTTAGTAAGAGCAGGTTTTCCTACAGTTAATTTGGTTAATTATGCTTCTTCTATCAGGGGAGATTTTGTTATTAAACGAAGCAAAAATTGGCAAATTAGCCAGAATGAATTAAAAGCAAACTTAGAAAATAATAATCTAATAATTATTGACACAAGGGAGTTACGAGAATATTCTGGAAAAACACCTTATGGAGAAGAACGTGGCGGTCATATTCCTGGGGCAGTTAATATCTATTTTAAGGATTTGTTAGATAAAAATGGAATGTTATTATCGCGGGATAAAATTTTAGAAATGTTAGCAAAAAAAGGAATTACTAAAGATAAAAATATTGTGACTTATTGTACAGGTGGGGTACGCTCTTCTTGGTCAAGTTCTGTATTAGCAGATTTAGGATTTCAGGTGAAAAATTATTCTGGTTCAATATGGGAATGGTCGGCTAGTGATGCAGATATTTATCCTTTGGTAAAAGTAAAGAACTAAGAAAGAATAAATATTTAAAAAAAAAGATAAAAAAAATAGATATAGCTGTCTAAAATGAAAAAGTTTGAGAGAAATTTATTAAAGCAAAACTTATACTTCTTAAAAAAATATTTAATTATTGAAAAAGTATAACTTTTATTGTAAAATTATCAACGCAATTTTCAAGTAAAACTAAAATTTAATTTTGTACAAATTATGTCTGAAGAATTATTAGTAAATTCAGGGCCAACATTAATCCCTGATTTTTTTCAGGTATTAGGTGAAATTACTCCAGAAGTAATTGGTGCTTCCCAACTTCCCACAACAAACAACCCAACTCTAGAATTTTCTGACCTAATAGGAGGTAGTAACTTAGAAGAAGGAACAGGAATAACTATTGATAATCAAGGCAATACTTATATAACTGGCAGTACCAACTCTATAGACTTTCCAGTTAGTTCAAATGCAATACAAAATAGCTTTGGTGGAGGTGATGAATTTGGAAATGGCGATGCTTTTGTTGCTAAATACTCCCCTGATGGAACTCTAATTTATGCCACATATATAGGTGGAAGTGGTGAAGATTTTGGTACCGATATTGCTGTAGATATAACTGGAGATATTTACGTCACTGGTAATACTAATTCTATTGATTTTCCTACATTTAATGCTTTGCAAAATACTTATGGAGGTGGTGATTTTTTTGGGGATGCTTTTGTTGTAAAACTATCTAATGACGGTAGTAATATCCTTTATTCTACTTATTTAGGTGGCCAGGATAACGATTTTAGTAGTGGTATTGCTGTAGATAATAATGGCAATGCTTATATAACAGGAGATACTGGTGCAACATTGCGTTTTCCGATTCAACCTATTGTTGGAGTTGGTGATTTTCCGACTACTGAAAATGCTTTACAAAATACTCTAATTAGCGAATTTAATCGAGATACTTTTGTGAGTAAAATATCTACTGATGGAAATCAGTTAATTTATTCAACTTTATTGGGTGGAAATGACACAGAAATAAGTCAAGATATTACTGTTGATAATAATGGTAATGCTTATATTACTGGTGAAACTCGTTCCTTTGATTTTCCAACTATAAATGCAGTACAAAATATTATAGGAGGAGACGCAGATGTATTTATTACTCAACTGAATAATAATGGTAGTGACCTAATTTTTTCCACTTACTATGGTGGGGTTGATGGAGATATTGGTAATGGTATTGCTGTAGATGATATTGGTAATATCTATATAGCTGGAAATTCTGGTAGTCAAATTATTGGCGGTGATGCAGTAGTACCTCCAGTTGGTGAATTTCCCACTGTTAATGCTTTACAAGATACTTTTGGTGGAGGAGAAAGTGATGGAATATTGATTAAGATTAATAGCGATCGCAACCTTGAATATGCTACTTACTTAGGTACAGTAGACTTCGACTCTATTGAGAGTATAGATATTGATGCTGGAGGAAATAGTCATATTATCAGCAACAACGATTTTGCTAATACTGTTGTGAGTAAAATATCTAACGATGGTCAAGTTATAGAATATTCTCTTCCCTTCCGGATAAATGACAATCTTGGTCTGTTTGGTAATGATATTGCAGTAGATGAAATTGGTAATGCTTATTTTGTAGGTTTTACTATCCCGACTTTTCCTCTAGAACCTTTTCTAGAAGTTAGTCAAGTTGGTAATGTTGATACAATAGATGATGCTTTTGTTGCTAAACTCGGTATTAATAACTCTTCTCCAGGTATTCCGCCTTTTGTTCCTCCTCCAAATATTCCTGATAGTTTCAACGAAAGTCTTTATTTAATAGAAAATCCTGGTGTAGCTACTGCTGTGGCAAACCGTTTATTTGGTAGTGGGTTTGACCATTGGTTAGAATTTGGGTTTTCCGAAGGGCGATCGCCTCAGTTTGCTTTTGACGAGGAATTTTATCTGGTAACTTATCCAGGAGTTGCTGATGCTGTAGCAAATGGAATTTTTTTCAATGGGTTAGAACACTATATTAGGTTTGGTCAAGTAGAAGGTCGTTTAGCTATTGGTTAGTTTTAAGATGAGTAGGGTTAAAAATTTTGATAACAGGACTTACGAAAAATATCTAATTATATCATGTCCGGTAGCATCGGTATTGCAAGTGAGAAGTTCATTAATTGATAATGGATAATTGATAATGGATAATGGATAATTACCTCTGGTTAAAACCGTTCTTGATTGAAGATAAGGAAGTATCCTAGCACTTTTTTTCCCCTATCCAAGGGGAGGCTTTAAACCAGAATTATTTAATTATTAATAATTAAATAATTCGGTAAGGAAGAACAAAGAAGGCTTTAGTTATCTAGAAAAGAAGTAGTAAGAGAAGGAAAAATCTTGGATAAGTGTAAATATTTCCCTAACTTTTACACGCTCCCATACCAACGGACATGATATCATACACGATCGGTAGGGGCGATTAGCGTTTGCGGAGCGTGACCTAGGAAATCGCCCCTACCACAAAAATATTACCTGTACTTTTTAAATAGGATTGCTACACTACTGGAGTTTAGACTAAATAGTTGAAGATACAATCAAAGAAAGGATTGAAAAAAATTTGGACTATCAACAAATGTGAGAAAAAACATTGGTGAAGCAGATTGATTGGAATTTGGACAAAAAGAAAATATAGTTAGCGTAATATTTACGCTAAGTAAGTGGGAGCAATATCTCCCTATCTCCAGTGAAAAAATCACTCGAAGAGATATTATTGATGAGTTGGAAAGGGTTATTCATTTCCTTCAAGAAAGTCCTGCTAGATATTTGTTTTGGTGGAGAAATTGAACCATACCCATCCTATGATCTTCAAATGGGATAAATAATATGAGAAAAGAAGATAATTCCAGTATGAATTCTATTTCTAACACCATAACCCATCAGTTAGCGTAAATATTACGCTAACTAATTTATCTTTGTCCAAAGTCCAAAGATGGAGTATTTGTGTAATTTTTCAACTATCTGTAATACTAATTGGTATTACTTATTTTACTCCTGCTCGTCAAATTCTTTGATCAGTAATTATCTCAAGTAAAATCAGGCATTAAATAAAAAT
>JBCDJM010000235.1:0-12366 GCA_038747755.1 Cyanobacteria bacterium P01_H01_bin.35 | reverse complement strand
TTTTAAGCATAAATTTTGTCCGAATTGTGGTACTCCATATACTAAAAAAAATAAGTAGGGCAGTCTCTGCTTTGGTTTAACTACAGACCGCTCCAGATTGAGTGAAGCAGAATTATTTGCGTCTGCTGAGACGGGCGTTCAATGAACGACTTGCACCCCCTTGAAACGCTTCTAGGTAGTGCAATTGTGTGGTTGTTTGCGCTCAGACAGTTACCAACGGGTATATACGCTTTCTTTACAAAACTTTACAACGTTGCACCTGGTGACACGAACCTTCGATCTACGCCCACTTACTGTTGCCGGGAATCGGCGACTGAGTTATTGGCCAATACCGGCGAAACTCCAGAGAGAATCTGCTTAGGGTTAAGTGTTCCATAATGAGCTTTTTGCGCTCGTTAGTTGCCATGATTTGTCCTCTGAATTTCAAGTTTTCTGATTAATATGGCTGAAAAATTACTTTAATATACGGTGATCAAATCATTCCTTCTAGAGTTGCGCCTACAACTCTATGATCTAGATCTTGTCCTAATTCTGCTAATGCCGCTTTAGCTTGATCATCCTCAAAAAATCCTAAAACTCTGGCAACTTGCACTCTAATTGCTACTGCTGAAGCAGTCAATAGCTCAAAAAGTAGATCTACTGCTTCTGGCTCGTAGGGCATTTTCCTAAATAACTAATAGATATCTCCAAAATAAAAATTAAGGTAAAATTGTAGTAGCAACTATATATACGATATGAGTTTTAATGTTGCTAAAACCTTTATCCGAGAATCGTTACGCCAGTTGAGAAATCATCCTAATAGTTGACATATAATCATAATTATACGCGCAGCGATATTTTTCGTCCTCTCTCCACACAACGTCCAAATTAGCGATCGCTCTCCACAAAGATAGATTTTTAGCAATAATAGGGTCAGACAAGGTAGACTAGGAGAGAAATGAAAACTTATAAAAATTGTGTAACTCCTAAAATTATTAAAGAAGTATGACAGATCAGCAAAAACTACAAATTAGTTTGGCCTTAATTAGAATTAGCACTGCTGTATTCTTTTTAGTTTGGTCAATTGAAAAAATTATTTCTCCCGAAGCAGCTCAAAGAATATTTCAGAAGTTTTATTTTTTGAGTATTTCCAATTCTCTAGCAATAGGAATAGGAATTATTCAAACCTTAATTATTATAATTTTCTTAATGGGATTATTTAAAACTTTTTCTTATGGAGCTATGTTGGGAATGCACCTGATTTCTGTACTTTCTACCTACAAACAATTATTTAATCCTTATGCACCAGGAAACCAGTTATTTTGGGCTGCTGTACCTACACTTGCAGCAATGATTGGCTTATTTTTATTACGAGATGAAGACCGATTATTTACATTAAAATATTATCTAAAATGAGGTTAATATTTTTACTTTTGAGATACTACTTGTACCTTTCCTCGGACTACAGAACGTAACAACCTATCCACAGAACGACGTTCTTCTTCTGTGATTGATTCATCTAGTATAGAAGCCATAAGGCCATAACAATCTGATTGGGTAAGACAAGAACTTTCAGCGACAGAAGCCATAATTTCGTTGACTGCGCCAGGGAGTAAATTAACTTTAAGCATAAGATAAACCTTGAACTCTATATTTTTATTTTGTCTTTTATTTAGAGTTGTGGGAGTGACTCATCAAGTCTTGATTAGGTGAGAATGATGACTAAAGTAGAGTGAAGTAAATAGGTGGATTTTGGTGATGTCAGTCACTCTAGGTATTATTTTATATTTTAGCAATAGGCAATATGGGAAACATAGTTACCAGAAAGAAACTATGTTTTTTTCTTCATTGCGATAAAATTAAGACTGAACAATTAGGAAATTAAACATAATCATAATGTTGGAAGAACAAGCAGAAGCTATTCAACAAAAAATCAAGAAGTTGGCAACTGAATCACAAAAAGCAGATCCTACTGCATGGTTTGATATTTTATACTCTGAAGCTGAGGGTGATGCTGGACAAATACCTTGGGCGCGTTTAACGACACATCCTTATCTACAAGAGTGGTTAGATATTTCTCAGCCACAAGGAGAAGGACGTACTGCTTTAGTTATTGGGTGTGGTTTGGGTGATGATGCGGAGGCTTTGGCAAACTTAGGTTTTCAGGTGACAGCTTTTGATATTTCTACAAACGCGATCGCCTGGTGTCAGGAAAGATTTCCTAATTCTTCAGTCAACTATTTGGTTGCCGATCTGTTGGCCTTAAATTCTGAATGGCATCGTAAATTTGATTTGGTAATAGAGTCGCGAACTATTCAAGCTTTGCCAGTAGGAATGCGATCGCAAGTTATTAACTGTATTGCTCCTTTAGTGGCAAGTAAGGGTACACTTTTGGTGATGACTCGCATACGGGAAGATGATTCTATACCTGATGGCCCTCCTTGGCCTTTATCAGATAAGGAACTTGCCCAGTTTATTGAGTTAGGATTACAAGAAGTTCGGCGCGATTTATTCTTATCTGAAGTGGGTGAAAAGACGATTGAACAAGTTCGGATTGAATATTGTTTGTTTTAGGGAGTAGGGAGTAGGGAGTAGGGAGTAGTTAGGAGACACGGGGAATTAGTTGTAGGGACGTTCGATGGAACGTCCCTACAACGAACAGGTAAGATGCCTATTCTACAAAACTAGAATCCTTGACTATTACGAGTTAACTTTTATTGTAATTAAAATCTTCTCTGCTGCACCAGAAGGAACTCGCCATTTAAGGAGCGATCGCTTAATTTCTGCTACTACTTTTTTATCCTTCAATGTAGAAGTTTCATCATCTAAAATGACTCGAAGTGCGCGCTTACCTTTCACCTGCAACTCCAAAACAATTTCACCATTAATATTTGCTGGTATATTCAAATTTTGTAGATGCTGTTGCAAATTTTCTTGTGCTGCTGCATCTAATCCCGTAACCTGAATAATTTGCAAAGTATTATGAGTGAGCTTTGCAGAATCTTGCTTTTTGCTCATTGCTCTTCTTCTTCCTAAAGGCTTTGGATCGATAGAAATTGCTCTTTCCTTTTCCTGAGACATCCAATCTGTAGAATCAGCACCTAAATCTAAAGCATCAGATTGAGACTTCATAATCCTTCTTTGATTTTCAGGAGATGGACGACTTCTTCGAGCGTTCATACTCTGAGGATTTCTTGGAGCTTTCATACTCATAACTCTTGGCGCGCTTTGTGGCATCATCTGAGGACTTGCCAAAAGATGTGATGTTTGAGGTTCTGCAACTGCCGCACTAAAAATTCCCTCATAACTTACTCCTTCTGCCATTTCCACAGGAACTTCCATCGAAATGCTCTTACCACCAGGTTCAACTCGCACCTCTTCACTAACTGCTACAAACGCCGTATATTCAGATAACAATTGATAACTCAAAGCAGTCTCTGTCACTTTACTTACCATCGACTTCTTCTCATAATCAAACATCTGATTCGTCAAATGCTTAATTTTTTGCCTTCCCCAAAGTTGAGCAACTGCTACATTGCCAGACTCAGCAAAATTAATTGGGAAAGTCTGCTGATAAATTTCTCCTCCCGCAGCAATACCATTCACTTGCAACTCACCCGCTACAACATCCTGTTTTCGCCCAAACAAAACTAAAGGTTGTTCGGCAAATAAATCTGGAATTCCCACCGGATAAATTTCTGGCACGTCACCCTTACCATTCCAGTTAATGTCAATTTGAGTCAAGACAGGATTATTAATTTGCTGGAAAAATTTCTCTGCTACTTCCTCAGTTGGTTCATCCTGTCGCACCACTCTGGCAATACCCCGCCCAATTTCTGCTAAACGGTTAATCAAATATCGGTTCACCGAACTACCAACACCAAAACTATAAAGTCGGTTGCCTTGTTGGAGTTTGTCTTGCACTTCTGCCAATACTGCTTTTTCATTGCCAATATAACCGTCCGTCAACATGACAATACTCCGCAGTCTACCCGCAGATGGGGATGGAAAATTCAAAACTTCCCGGATACCATTGAGTAATTCAGTGCCACCCGCAGCATTTAATTTATTAACATAGTTAATTGCCATGGCAATATTTCTAGGTGTATTCGATAAGGGTGTTTCCGATAATTTTTGGGCTGTATTGGAAAAGTCGATAATTGTAAAAGTATCGTTGGGGTTAAGTCCGTGAATAAAACGGCGCATTAATTCCTGACATTTTAGCAGGGGTTCTCCCCGTTGAGAACCGGAAGTATCCATGAGGAAAACAACATCTTTAGGTACAATTTCATCGGTGCGATACCGTAATGCTGGAATTAAATAAAGAGCAAAATGTCCGCCACGTTCGTCTGCTTGAGTTAATACTGTTGCTTTAGTATTATTGCTACCAACTTGATAACGGAGAATGAGGTCTTTATTTGGGATAGTATCTTCATTCCCTAATTTGACTGTAGCAATTTCTCCCCGCTCAGATTTCTGAATTTGGTGAGATGTGGAATGAACCTGAAAAATTGGCATCCCGCTATCTATTTCTACAGTCACACCAATATCATGTCCCGAACGAGTCGCCGGGGGAACTATTGGTGGGGTAATTTTACTAGCATCAGGAACTTCATCTGTATCCCCACTTCCATCTAGAGGCGTTCCAGGAATATAACGCGGCCCAACTACCATTGGAAACACAAATTCATAGTCGCCACCTTCAAACTTCAGGGAATCTGTATAGCGAATAATCACATCTATTTGTTCCCCTGGTTTAATATTGGCAAGAGATTGGGTGAAAATATTGTCGCGCTGTTGTTCGAGTAGTCCGGCAGTACGTCCCTCTTGTTTAGCTTGTTGATAGATTTGTTTTGCTTCTTCCCGTTTTTTGATATTGCCTTTGATTAGGCGATCGCCTATTTTGATTTCCATTTCATCGACGGCTGCTTCGTCTGGCAGTGGGAAGACATAAGTTGCCTCTAGAGGTTCGGTGAATGGGTTTTCAAATTTTTGAGTTACTTCGACGCGGGATAGGTTGCCCGCTATTTTGGCTTTAACTTCCGTGTGTTTCAGAGGAAAAGTCAGTTTCTCCTCTGAGGATACAACATATAATCCTGCAAGAGTTGGTGTATTTGTAGACATACAGCAGATTTCGGACAAATGAGGTACAGAGTAAATGCTGAAAATCTTGTAGTGCGGGCATCTTGCCCACAATAGGTGTACCTCATAACAACGGAAAGGGCTGTAAGTGTGTATGCTCCTAAAGAAATTAATTTGTTTTGTAATATATTAATTCCCCTTGTAGCACAAGCATTTAAGAATTGTCTGTTAAGAATTGTATATTATTATGGTCAGCTTACAACAGTTTTTAGGTCAATGAACCACATTAAAAAAATGATAACCGACTAAGGAGGTTCGCATTTTTGTTATGCAACCTCCCTACTGTGGTCTACCCAAGCTGAGTAGTTAGGTTCATTAATGGATAATTATTTTTAAGCATAATTATCAATTATTAATTATCCATTATTTAGGAGAGGCTTTAAACCGAATAGATTAATTATCAATTATCCATTAGTTATATAGTTTTCGCAATTCATCTATTGAGGAAATTTGGGGGATTTGAGATACTATTGTCTCTAATAATTTCACATCATCTATTTTTGAAATGTCTGATAAAATCTCCACATATTCATCACCAAACTTGAGTTTTAATCCCATTTCAATTGCCAATAATAACCCCTGTTTAATTTGAGCATCTTTTAGAGATATCTCAGCATCTTTTTGGGAAATTTCCAGATTTTTTGCTGTTGTTACTTCATCTCCTGTTTTAATTACATTCTCATCAGCATTGCACCAACGTAACCAAGTACCATTAACATTTTCAAATACACCATTCCATAAGGTTAATCCCAAATTAACATGAGCAAACCAAGCATCATTTTTAGGAACGTAAGAATTAACTTGTAGTTGAAAGACTTGCAGTACAGTTTCGCTAAGTTTTTGCAATGGATCGTAGACAACATAATAAGGAATTCCTAACTTTGCATAGTCCGTTAATTTACTTCCTAATTCATTGCCGGGAGTCGGAGAAACAATTTCTATTACGATATCTGGTGCTTTGCCAAATTCCCAGAATAAATAAGAGCGAACATTACGTTCCCACCATTCTTTCTCACCAACAATATTCAAACTTAAAAAGACATCAGGTACAATTCCTGAATCTAGGAGATGAGAAAATAAACCCACATTCGCAGCAACAATAAAAGGAACATTTATCGGTATTTCGGCACCGCTATAAAATACAGTTGTGAGTAGACGTTGTTGTTTTTCATTAATAAAACTATCCAAGGGAGTGTCATCCTCTAGAATCATGTGACTGGTGTCTGGATCTCCATGGGGGAAGGGAGTTTCATTCTCCAGAATCATATTATTGGTGTCTGGTTCTCCATGGGGCAGAATAGTCAATTTTTCTGACATAATTACCTCCAGATTAATTGGGGAATTTTTAATATATTATATACGAAGTGAAACTTAACAAAATCTTACTAATGTTGTAAGTATTTCCTGCGGAATGCTGCGCAAAAAACCCTCAGCTATTGCTTTTAGTTTAGGATAAATATGATTGATAAAAAAATTTAACTATTCAATTGTTTAATAGGCAAACTTAAAATTGCTAAAATCTTAGAAACATTTATATCTTCTGCATTTTCAATGACTAACTCCTGATTATTAATATCTACATTTTGACCAGAAAGTTTGAGAAAGCGCCAGATCCGACCAGTCGTAACAGCACCATAAATACTTTCAGTTATTCTATTTCTTGCTTGGTTAAACCTCTGTGCTGCTACCATTTCCGCAATACATTGACCTAAACCTACATTTGTACTTTCATTTTTAGCTTCAACAATTGTTATTACGGGAGCTTCTATTTCTAAAGTGAACTCTGAAGCACTCAAAATATAATCACAAAATCCATTTAGCCCGCTGGTAATATCAACATTAAAATCTATGCCAGAAAACAAGCTAATTTTACCATCAAATATTTCTCTAATTTCTATCAACAATGGTGCAATAATTAACTCCGAGCGAGCTTTTTCAGTATTATTATCAAAAGCAACTTTGAGATTACGTTTCAGAGTCATTTTCAAATATTCACTCGGTTCAACTAATTCGATATGAGGAAACAAATTAACCATATTAATACTAAGATCAAAAGTAGTTTGAGCTTGATTAATAGTTTTAAAATCACTGTAAGCCATTTTTGCAGACTCCTTGAATTCAAAAATAATAATAACTAAATTGTTAGCTGATATTAAATCTGGATAATTAGTTATTATAAGTCATTGCGACTGGAACGGAGTGGAAGGAAGCAATCTCAAGGGTTGCGCGAGATTGCTTCCTATCGTCGCAATGACCAGTTTTCAGCCGTATTTGATATGACCGGAATAAGGATGATATTTTACTATTTTATTTTTCTGTTTATGGAGTTAAAAATTGCTACCTTTGTCAAAGGAAATTCTAGGAGGTTAAATAGAAAAGTAGAAGTACCTCAGAGCAAGAGGTGGCAATGCAATTTTTTAATACTGATAACTGGTATCTGAGCGATCACGAATAAATGAATTATAAAAAACTGATAACTGATAAGGCGGCTGAAACGCTTATATGTTAAAGTCTACAAGTCTCTGCGCGAGAGAAGAGAGAATATACCCTTCACCCCCCCCAGTGTGCCAGCTTTTTTCGGTAGATGTCCCATATAATCCGTATCTAAGCTAAAAGTTAGGTCAAAGTAATACAACCATTTTCCTCCTTGAAACCATCCGACTTTGTTACCGAACGCTTGCCATACTTCTTCATTATACTTTCTCGTACCACCCAAAATTTCCTTTTGCACAGAAAAGCCAAACTTACCATTACTATATTTTATCCAAAGTTGGTCAATTGTGCCGAGGTCTGTACAAGGAAATTTTTCTATATCTTCTACTCTCAGCCAACTTTCCTCCTGTCGGCCTGCAACCTGCAACAGACAACGAGCTGTTTCCTCATCTGCTTCTCTCCACTTTCCCTCACTCAGCAATTTCTTTAAATTAGTATAGTCATAACCAACATCTGACTTGAGTTCAACTTCGGGCAATGGTTTTGGAGGTTTATCAACAGCTTTAGGCAACTCAGAAGATTTATTCTCAGAATTATCTGATTTTGGCAAAGGAGAAGAATGCCCTACCTTCTCAATAGCAATTTGTTGTAAAGCCTGAACTGCATCCATATCTACACCTGTTTCTAAAACTCGTATCCATAGTCGTTCTGCTTGTTCAAAATTCCTATTTGTTTGAGCTTTGTAAGCATAATTTTTCAGAGTCGAAACATCACTCTTAGTTGCATACTTTGGCATCAAAATCAAATGAGACTTTTCAATAGGATCTGCCATAACACGAGGAGTTTGCTGCCCTTTGTGTTGAGCTAATTCTTTCACCCGATATTTGAGGT
The DNA here is from genome assembly GCA_038747755.1 of Cyanobacteria bacterium P01_H01_bin.35. Lineage (GTDB taxonomy): Bacteria > Cyanobacteriota > Cyanobacteriia > Cyanobacteriales > Microcoleaceae > Trichodesmium. Next base: position 3,921 of record JBCDJM010000235.1, on the reverse strand, counting down.
ATTCATTCAATCTTTCCACAGTTGCCTTTTTACCTTTACTACCCAACCCCTCCAATAACGCATAAGTAAAAGCGCCCTGTTGCAGTTCTTCCAGTTCCCAAGAATATTCGTTAGGACTACAGGAACAAATACTAATCACTCCCTTTTCACGAGCTTCCCGTTCAGTTTGTTCTCCCATCCCAGTGATACTTTTACTCAGATCGTCCCCTTGTTCCCGACAGGCATCTAATATCAAAACCACATTATCCGCTCCACATCGCTGCAACCTTTGAATGATATAATTGACAGAAATTGCACTACTTTCAATATCCTCAGCAAAAGTATCAGAGGGAATAATATAATCTACTCCTTTCACCCTTGCACCATGGCCGCTAAAGAAAAACCAAAAATTATCCCCTGCTCCCATAAATTCTTTTTCAAAGGTGAGTTTCAATAACCTCAGCAAACTCGAACGAGTAGGGCGAGTAGGAACGTTATTAATGCTAGGAGAATGATCTGAGTAGTAAAAAACCTGATTAAACCCTGCTTCTGTCAGCAAAAAATCTCTTACTTTTTCAGCGTCAGTTGCTGCATACTTAAGAGAACGAATATACTCGTATTTATTTATGCCTATAGTAATTGCAAAATTTTTAGCCATCCTACCTCTGCTGCCGTTTGAACTTCAGTTTAATAGCACCCTTTCCACCAGCTTGCGCTCCAGTCCCTAAAACACTGATTTTTCCTTCTCCATTTACTTCAACTGAAAGCTCTATTTCATCTAATGCAATTTCACTCTGAGGTTTTTGTTTTGCTCTAGTCAGTAACCGTTCCACAACATCTATTAAATGACGCATTTCTGCTTCTAAAGTATCTACCTCCACCTCAAATTCACCAAAACCTTTTGTTCCTGTTTTATTAGCAGGCTCAGAAGGGGTTTCATCTGTAAAATGAAGAGTTGGCATCAGAGCAGCATCAATGCTTTTTGAGTTATCTTTATTATCAGTAGTAGGGGCATTAATATTGCCATAAGTAATAAATCTAATTTTGTCTGACATAAAAATTATTGTTCCTTAGTTATTTCTTAATTTATTTTTCAATTTCAGATAATCTCTAAGTTTAAGCTAACAGTCTACTGTAAAGCAGCAAGGATATCGTCTTTTTCTAAATCATCATAGTCTTCAAGAATTTCCTCAATAGTCATGCCACTACTCAGCAATTCTAGTATAAATTCTACGGGACAACACAATCCCCGGAGGCAGGGTTTACCGTGACAGATGTTCGGGTTAATAGTGATTCTTTCTAGGAGTTTTTTGTTACTCATTTATTCTATTGTTAGTTAATTGAAACTTAAACTAAAAGCTCTTTGCTAGGAATGGGTATATTTGAGCATTACATAATAATATGACAATATAACACAAAAAAGGAACTTACTTTGGCAGTAACTTTTGTATTGTCAAAGTTTTTAGTCTATCAAATCTGACTTCTGACTTCTAACTTCGTTAAGCTGCCTGTTTCTCTAATTGCTCTGTGAACTCATTTAGAAATTGAAAAAATTTATCAAATCCTGCTTTCTCGTCATGACAGGAGAGCATAATTAACTTTGCCCAACTGCTGACACTCTGAACTCCTAGCTTTTCCTGAAGCCACGGCTGGAAGTTTTCATAAAAATATTCTTCTTTTGGACTCAGGTTTTGCCCCATTTCTGTTCGGGCAAATTCATACCCTACTAAAAACATGAATAAATCGCTCACTGAAGGGCGACCAAGATACATTCCTGGAGCTTTCTTAATCTTATCAAGAACCTTGAATAGATTTTCCATCTTTAATCTCCTAATTTTTCTAGTTCATCAACTATGAATTTGCCACTGGGGCAGTCAAAATCATCTATCCACTCATCTCTAGGTAAACCGTAATTTGTCTTCAACACAACCTACTGGACTGACACGACTAAAATGGAGCGTTACATCATTGGGGGGCGGGTTTATCTAAGTTTAGGTGAAAGCTCGTTAATTTAACGGGGAAACCCGCCCCTACTATTGCAGCATTTTAGCTGTGTTGGTTTACTACGATACTTAATATCAAAAAAAATAGGTAGACGATTTCCAAATATCCCCTACCTAATATTTAGAGCGAAAAACTTCATCCGTGCATCCGCGACAAAATCCCTGTCTTGCCCTGTTAATTTCAATTTATAAACTTTTCTGTTTATTCTTAGCAAATTTTAACAATTCTTGAGCTTCTTCATAATAAGTTGTTCCTGGTTGAACATTCTCTAACTGATTAATAATTTCCTGTAACTTACTACCAAGTAAACCTTGATTAGAATTATCAACAGCATATTTTTGCCAATCTGCAATTAAATCTTTACCTCGTTTAAAAGCTGTTCCTGACTCCCTTTCTGCTTGTAAACGCATTTTAGCTTCACTCAGTTTTACCTGATATTCTGCCAATTTAGTTTGTGCTGCTACATAACTTGGGTTATCCACAGAGATTTTCTGTAATTTACTAATTGCTTGTTCCCAGAAATTGACTGCTAATTGCAACTTTTCTTCTGGATAGACTTCATTTTCAGAAATTTTGCCTGCTTGCAAAACAAATTGTCTAGCTGCTTCCATGATGACATCACTACGTTTACTACCATCAGCTAAACCAACCTCTGCTTGAAAATCTCGCTTAGTTGCAGCTAATTGTGGTTTTGCCATTTTGGCAGCAACAGTAGTAGGAGGAATTTGTCCTAACTTATCTATTCCAGTTTGCCAGTTAGCGATCGCCTCATTTTTTTCTGTTGAGGTTGCAGCTTCCAGATATTGTTGTTTAGCTGTAGCAATTTTTTGTTCCGCCTCGGTTAATAATGTTTGAGCATTCTTTTCTTGAAATACCTTAGCCTCCATTCGTCCTACCTGTTTTCTCGCCGTTTCAAATTCATCTAATGTAAATTTCCAAGAACAACTAAAAAAGGTACAGTATCTTTCAGGATAATAACCTAAAAACCAAACAGGCAATTCATCAAGATGTTTTTGTGCCAAAGCAACTTTCTCAGCACCAAAATTAATATCTGCACTAGAAGTTGCTTTATTAATTAACTGATCTGCTTGTTCAACATTAGCGATCGCCTCTCGATAGTTATAATCCATATTTATATAACTAGGTAGCAAAATTATTGGTGCTACTCCCGACACAGGTTTACGAATCATTGGATAGGGTAAATTTGCCACCCAAACTATCCCTGCTATTCCTGCTAGTGCAGCAGGTATCAAAGCAATTTTACTCAACATTCCTGATGGTTTATTTGCTTTAGCTGCTTTCTGAATAACTGTCTCACTAAAATTAGGAAATTGGTCTTTTACCAAATAACTTAATTCTTCTTTGTTGAGGGGTTCTCCTGATTGGAAACTTAACTTATCCAATCTTTTCATTACTATATTTTTTCCAACTTCCCCAACCAAATCTTCTTTAGCACATTTGTCAACTTCTACCTTTAATATTTTATAGGCTCTATTATATAATCGTGACATTTTACTTCTAGCCTCTAGATTTATTACTTACTATTATATCAAACAGCCTCTTAGTAGACTACAAAGTTATTATTTTTTTTAACGTGGTTCATTAACCTAAAAACTTTTGTAAAATGTGCTGTAAAATTATGGCTGCTAAAAAAGTCAAAAGTAAGATTTTTTAGGGAAGTTAAAAGTTATAGCGGTTTTCACAAAGGTAGACTACAAAACTTATTCCTTCTTCCTTCAAACTCAAATCTCTGTACTCTAAAAAACATGAAAACTGCTATAAAAGTTAAGATTTGATAGGTAAGCATTCAGCTATTAGCAGTCAGCTTGAGCGCAACAATACCCTGTATTTAAGGACAGGGTTTAAATGAATATAGACTTTGGAGCTGACTTTTGTAGTAAGATTTTTCTACCTCAATTAAATATTGCTTTTATCACT
>JBCDJM010000234.1:0-12372 GCA_038747755.1 Cyanobacteria bacterium P01_H01_bin.35 | reverse complement strand
TAATATAGCAATCAGTTGTGATTTGTGAGAATTTGTAATATTTTATAGTAGGGGTTTGGTCTCCAAACCCTAGTAAAAATAATGGGATTTGGAAAGCAAAACCATACAGTTTTTCCATATCTTATTCCTGATTGCTTAATATACATTCGCGAGCTTCTAGCTCGCACTGGATGGCATTTGTTCATATCAATAGCATTAAATTAATTCAATGAATAAATTTTATCAATTTACAAAAAAACTGTATTAAGGTATTTTTGCCGTTAAATTTATCTCCTAAACATCACTAAATACAGCATCAAAAATTGAACGAGAAATTCTAAATTTGATTTTGACTAGATTTTGATAAAATTCATCTTTATTACCTATTTCTATTTTTTCTTCCACAGCTAACTTTTTCAAAATCGCTAAAGTTCCCTTCACATTTAATCCTAAATTACTAGCCATGTTTCTAGCAGCTAAATCATCTAAAATTACAAAGTCAGCTTGTAATTCCATAGCTAAAGCAATAGTTTCTGATTCACCTCTTCCAAAACTCACATTTAATCGGTTAAATAAAGAAGTTAAATTAGTGCTTTGTACTATTAATTTTTCTGCTGCTAATATAGGATTCAATGCCCGACTAACTTCATCACTTTTAGCATTAATTTCAGTCACTACAGAGGGCGTTATATAAAATTCATCATTATTGGTATTTAGAAATAATTCTAAAGTTGACAACCTAAGCAAAAAGATGATAGGAGAAGAATCAATGACGATTTTCAAAGCTTTTACCACCTTTGTTCCTGTTCTATATCCTCAGAAGAAAGATAGGAAAATTCAATGCCTAATAAATCCAAGATTTGCAACAATTCCTCAGTATCAATTTCCATAATTTCCGCAGCTTTTCTCAAACTAATTAATCTAGTCATTAAAGCACCTAAGATAAATAAAAACTTTTCTTTTTGTTCGGTTTCAACAAAAATTGGTAAAGCAGTAGCAATATCTTTTAAATTAAGAGTAAGTGTCATTTCAGTTATCAGTACCTACGACTCTTCAATTAGTTTCATTATATAGCAATTTTCCGATTTATGAACCATTCCAATAATTAATATCATGTCCGGTAGCATTGGTTTTGTATAGGGAAGATAAGGAAGAAGGAAGAAGGAAGAAGGAAGAAGAAAAGGAAAAACCTTAAATATGGTGTAAATATTTCCCCAACTTTTACATAAACGATACCAACGGACATGATATTATTGTCATTGCGAGGCGGTCATGGAAACAGTTAACCTCTAGGATTTACCATTAATTTAGCCGAAGCAATCTCCCATATTATAGAAGAGATTACTTCGGGGGGTATTGGATGCTTGAAATCAAATAATGACTTTTGCTTCCCCCCTCGCAATGACAATATATGTCTTTGAAGGAACACTATCAAGTCATTAAAACATCGGAAGCTTCTATCAATCCTCCTTGAGTACGCACAACATCAGAAACTTCTGAATACATATTTCCCACGATTCCATAATGTTGAGTAAATAATTTATGACATCCAACAATAACTAACAATTCCTGAGCGCGAGAAAAGGCAACATTTACCCGTTCTGGTTTCTTGGCAAATCCGACTTTTCCCTCCAGATTATTTCTGACCATACTAACAATAATTACTTGTCTTTCCATTCCTTGAAATCTATCAACTGTTCCGGTTCTAATATGTAGGGATGGAAAATTTTCGGGATTAATTCTCGACTCTATTAGTCGCAACTGGGCATTATAAAATGTGATAATTCCTAATTCTTTTCTTGGTAAACCATCGGCAATTTTTACGGACCAGGATTTCTCCATTTCAGTACATAATTTTTCAATGACATCAACTTCTTTTTCATTAAAAGGTGATGTTCCTTCTTTTTGTTCAATAAAATTTTCTAACTGTGGCATTTTCACCCAGATAATATGTCGATTTTCTTGAAGAATTTTACCTCCTAAATTATGGGCGCGTTGTTGGTCTGCTTCGAGAAGACCGCATTGTAAACGATGCTGATAAAATTGATTAATTGCTCCCATAATATTCGGGTGCATTCGATATTGAATGGTTAACATTTGTTTGATTTTTTCTGTTGCTGTCTCGAAGTGAGTTTTAAATAGTGATTCTTCTAAAAAAGAGAGTTCTTCTTTGGCGATTTTCAGTTCTTCAGCAATTTCTTCAATGGTATTATCATTGAGCATTGGTGGTAATTGGCGATGGTCTCCTACTAATACTAATTTTTTGCCTTTTAATGCGGGAATTAATATTTCTGGCGGAGTACATTTACTAACTTCATCAATTATTACGACGTCGAAGCTATTAAATTCTTTGGCAAAGCTCGGACTGGCAGCTTGGCTACAGGTAATACCAATAACATTGGCATTGTCGAGGTAAATTTTTCTCAGATCGTTACTATCTTTTTCTGAGGGTTTTTTGAGTTTTTCTATCCAGTCTTGGATAAATTTTTGGTTACGGTTTAGTTGGGTTTCTTCTGTCTCTAATTCTTTTTGCCAGTTTTGCAGTTGCAGTTGGATTTTCTGTAAAAGTTCTATGGCAAATATTTCTGTTTCAGGAACGGTGGGTTTGAGATTTTCTGGAATTTTTTGCCATGCTAATTTCCACCAGTTTCTCTCGGCAATTAAGGTTTTGGCTGGAGGTTGTTGTAATGCTTGTTGAATTTGATTAATTTCTGTTTGGCAGGATTGGAGTTGTTCGGCAAATTTATCGGATTTTTCTTGGAGAGGATTTAGTTTTTCTTGGAGAATATTTTTAATTTCTGCAAGGACGGTAAAAGGTTCTAGTCGGGGAGCGATTTTCTCAAGTTGCTTAAGGTGATTTTCCCAGGCATTTACTTTTTCTGTAAAATTGGATTTATCGTTTAATACTTGTAATGGTTGCCATTCAAGATACTGTTTGGCTAAATTGCGAATTTCTGCGTTAACCTCTACTTTACGATTTATCTCTTCTAATGACTGGAGAAAATCTTGATATTTTTGCTCAAGCTTTTGACGGGAATTTTCTCCTTTTTTTTCGACTATTTCTAGTTCTTGTCTGTAGCTTTCCAGTAATTGAATATTTGACTCTGACTGTTCCTGATTTTTCTGGATTTGTTTGAGATTTTTTTGTTTTGCCGGGAGTAAAAATTCACGGGAGTTATGGAGAATTTTATTGAAGATTTTATCTATAATTTCTGCGAAAGTATTTGAAAGATTATCTGGTTCCCAAGCCAAACTATATTTCTGCCGATTTTCATGGAAAAACTGTTGTACTTTTTTGACTAAATTTTGTCGTTGTTTTTGATTAAGTTGCGGATAATTTGCAAATTGTTTGGCAAATTCTTGCCACTTTTGATAATCTCTTTCTGACAAAACTATGGGTGGTTGACTGAGAGTAATCTGCAAAAATTCATCAAAGCGATATTCTTTACCTTGGATATTCTGAAAATTACGACTCGACTCTGCGTTTAATGCTTTTTCTAGTCTTTCCCAATCTGGCAAATTATTAATAGGTTGAGCATAGTCTGGCAAAAGTTGTAATTTTCTTGCACTAGCAAGTTTCATCAAACTTTCTGGTAATCCAATTAAATCTAATTGGAAAGCTTCACCACTTTCCCAACATTTTTTCAATTCCTCAAATATCCGCTCTTTACCAACTTTTATCCAGACACCTACTTCGCCAACAACTAAATCTATTTGACTTTTTTGTGATTCTAATTCTTCTAGCTTTTTTCGTAGATTTTCCGAGACTACCTGTTGTTGCTGAATATCTTTTTTAAGCTGCTCAAACTGACTATGACTCTGTTGGTAAATCTGTCGCAAATTTTCACTTTCCGACATGATCGTAACTGCCTTTTTTGCCACAGCTAATCCACTCTGAAATTCTGGCAATGAAACAGCTAAATTTTCCTGTAACCAAGCTGCTAAACCAAAAGCTCCTAATTGCGGAATTTCCCAATCAATATTTTTGGCAATATTCCGACTTAAACGTACATTCTCTACCAAATCTTTGACCGACTTTTCCTCCTGACAATAAGGTTGTAAACGGGGTAAAAAATTTTTAACTTCCTCATCTTCCCAATTAACGTTAGGTGCAGAATTTAAGAAAGAATCTAATCTCAATGCCAGAAAATCTAATTCCTTATTGTCAGTTTCTAATTGCAAAACCTCACTTTCTAATTGTGCCTGACTTGCCTCCAAAATAGTTTGCCGATCGCTCAACTCCTGCTGCTGACTTACCCATATTTCCTCCAACTTAAAATAAGCATTAAACCTCTCCGAATCTATCAATAAATTCCGTAAAACTTCCACCCGTTGCAGTCGCTCCCGCAAATCTTTTTCGCAGTCATTAGCAGTATTTTTTAACCAAGTCTCAATCACTCGCTCCTCCAAAAACGGCTCCCCCTCTTCTTGCACTTTCTCCGCTTTTCCCTTACGCACAGCACGAATCACCGGGTTATGCACCAATCTACTCAAAGCATTATCAACCGCCAAATTTGCCTGAGACGCAATCAAAGTCCGCCCCCCGCGCAAAGCAACCTGATAACAAATTTCAGCAATAACAGTAGTTTTGCCAGTACCAGGGGGACCTTGAATTAAAGCCAAATCTGGAACTGCCAAAACCCTTTCCACAGCAGCAAGTTGATTAGCATTGGCAGCAGGTAATAATAAATCTTGAGGTTGCAATTTGACTGCCTTTTTCGGAACTCGCGCACAAGTAGCATCAAAGAAAAATCCCCCCAAATATGGATTCTGACAGCGCCCACTTTGTAAATCTTCCAGCGCTCTGCGTTTCCGTTGCACCTGAGCAATATCCCCAAAAGCGACAAAAAATAGAAATCCTGTAGACGGTATTCGATAACTCCCGCGAGCAATACTTTCCAAAATTTCACTATCCAACATGATCCCCACTTGACTCTTTTCCCAGTCAATAGCAGCGATCGCTCCCAACTTTTGCCCCTCTCTCCCATCCCTACCTTCTGGAGAACTATTAAAAATCTGAACCTCTTGATTTTTTGCCTCGAAAAGTCGCCGTCGTAACTCAAGATCGTCTATAGCAGTTTCCGCAGCACCATCAATAGTTGCCGAAGAAATATCAATTTCAAAAGTCACCTTTCTGCGAGAACTGCCATAGTTGTGACTGAGAAACGCTAAACAAAATTGACGTTTTTCTGCCAGACGTTGCTCTACTTCCACAAAAGTCGTCCAAATCGGAAGTTGATCCTCTGTAGGTAAGCGATCGCCAAAGAAAGGCATTTTACCCATAGAGCGCACTGCTCCCAACGGTATCCCCCGTCGGAACTGATGTTGTGGCAACAAACGAATTTGCAAAGCCAGACAAAACTCATCTTTTTCTGCTTTTTGAGAAATTAAATGCACCGATAATAACTTTAAAACTCTCTCCCCATCAACATTCACCGCTCCCCTAAGTTTCAAAGTTTTTTCCCACTCCCCATCCTCTGTGTCAGTCGCCATAGTCAGTTCCCAAATTTCCTCCCCCTCTTCTTTTCCCGGTGCTTGACGTCGGACATAATATAAATGAGCATCTCCATCCAATATTTCAGACATCAATGCTTCTGCTTTAGCGCGACGTTGGCGAAATTCTGGATATTTCTTCATAGCAACTTCACCCAACTGAGCGCGAACAAATTTATCCACGGCACTTCCCAAAAACCGATAACCCCAATCTTGAGAATTCAAAACTTTAGCAGGTAAAACTTGTGTTTCCGTTTCCAACACTGGAGTTGCCGGAAGTGGGGAAATAATTTTGGCAGCAACCTCTAACTCTCGTCTGCCATCTGCTGCCAACAGAGAAATTAAACCAGATAAATTTGTACCAGTAGGAATATCCGCAGTATTCAGCACAACCTCCAAATTTTGTCGCCCCGGAGAGAGATAACTAGAGCGCACCTGCAACCATTTTAAATTGCACAAAACCTCACAAACCGCACCCAGTTGTAACTCCCATCCACGTTCCACGAGTCGATTTATTTCTACTTCCCCAAAGTCGAGAACTGTCGGAATATCCCAACTTGCTCCTTCCCATTCGACGTTTTCGGCAATGCCATTTAATTTGATCTGGTTCAAAATGGGGTTAGTATTAGGTTCGGCAAATATAGCAATTTCGCCTTTATCACCACCGACTGTCCGCTCCACTGTTAGGTTTTCCAGTCGTACTCCGGGAACTGTTATTGTGAGTGGGGGTTCAGTTGCAGCAAATATTGCAGTATCGGTGCCACTACCACGAATGGTAATTGATTTATCAATAGTAAAAGGCGCTTTGTAGTCTCCTGGTTGGAGGTTGAGTTCATCTCCATCTTTTACCATTTGGAGTAATTGGAGAAAATTGGAAGGATCGGTTTGGTATATTGTCATTATTATATTGCGAGCATTTTGTTATGATAGTGCGAGCATCTTGCTCGCCAGAAATATTAAACATTGTATCAGCAAATAATATTTTTCTCTACAAGATACTGATTTTTGTACTATTTTAGTTCAATGCTTAGGATTTAATCATAATTTTTGACAAATTTTTGATATTCTGGAGAATTTAATCCCTGTTGTAAAATTGCTAATACTTTAGCTAAATTTCCTGCAATTAAAGCTTCTTTATCTAACCATAAACCAGGGAAATATTCACTAAAAATAATACCTTTTTCATTGGATTCAAGCTTAATATATTTTCCATTTTTTAGCCTAAACCAATCAATTTCTCCGTCATAAATCCGCCAAACTAAATATTCTTGTACTTGATGATTTTGATAAGTTGTTAATTTTTGATGTAAATCAATAGACGCACTGCTAGCTGCAATTTCTACAATTAATTCTGGCGCACCTTCTACATAGCCATCTTCACTAATTGTCGATTGCCCATCAACATCAATTCTGAGTAAAACATCAGGTTGAGGTTCATTTTCTGCATCAAGACGTACTGTACAATTATCTCCTAGTTGCAGATTAGGAGTAAAGGCTTTATAGAAACCAAGCCATGTTATAATTGAAGCATGAGGTTCTCCATGTCGATCGATTCTTAAAGGTGATGCCATATAAACAATTCCTGCAATTAGTTCAGCTTTTTTGATATGAGGCATTTGTTCATAACGCCTTTCAAATTCAATACAATTAAGTTTATCGCCGTTTTCCAGAGGTGGAATTTTTGTTGATATTAAGGTGCTTTTAGACATAGAAATTTTTTAAAGTTAAGAGCTTACTTAATTATACAATCTTTTACTCAGGATAGTTGTTGCCAAGAGGCGATCGCGTCAGCGATGCGGAGCATTATCGCTCCTTTCCAAAAAAGAAGGGAAAGAAGCTTTTTTTTTGACCAAACTATTATCCATTATATCAGTAAATGATATTTTTATCTAACCAACTTACCGATTCTTTTAAGATTATAAATTGAACTGCAAAATATGTGCTATAATAACTGATTATTGCCAATACTATAATTAAGATATTTACCAGCATTTAAAATAGATGGTACACAAAACAAGTATTCAAAATTTATTCTATATTACTCATATCAAAAATATCATCTCTATTTTAGAAAAAGGGATTCTATCTCACCAATCAATAGAAAATAATCAACTCAAACCTACAACAATCTACAATTCACAAATAGTCGATCGTCGTTCTCAAAAAATAGTTATTAATAATAAATCATTGTGGAGCTTTGCTAATCTTTACTTTCAACCGAGAAATCCAATGCTCTACTCAATTATTCATCATCATCCTATCGAAGAAGTTGTGATTATTTCAGTGAAACGAGATATTTTAACTAAAAGAAATATTTGGATTACTACAGGCAATGCTGCTCATAACGATTCTGAAATTATTTCAATTAAAGAAGCAGAAGAATTAAATATTTTCAGACAAATAAAGAAAGAAACCGATAAAGAATGGTGGAGTAATGAAGATGGTTCTAAAAGAAAAATTATGGCTGAATGTTTAGTTCCCGATCTAGTTCCTGCTAATTATATTCAAACTATTTATGTAGCTTGTGAAAAAGCAAATCAATCTTTAAGATACACTTTTGCACAAAATAATTATGGTAAAAATATTTCTATTGTAGTTGAGCCAAAAAAGTTTTTCCAACCAGAATGGAGTCGAAGATTAACAAAAAATATTTCTCTGATTCGTGGAGATATGTTTTTTTCCAATATGCAAACTTTGACTGTAAGTGTTAATTGTGTTGGTGTTATGGGAAAAGGGTTAGCATCAACAGCAAAATCTAGATTTCCAGATGTTTATGTTAGATACGAAGCAGTTTGTAAAAGCAAAGATTTGCAAATAGGAAAGCCATATTTATATAAAAGAGAATCATCGGTAAAAGAACAATTAGGAGATAGTTCATTTTTTCTACCTCAAGATTTTTTGAATAATGAACAAAAATGGTTTTTGCTCTTTCCGACAAAAAAACATTGGAGAAATCCTTCTGAAATTGAAGATATAAAAAATGGGTTAGAATGGCTTTGCAATAATTATCAAAAACAAGGGATAAAATCTTTAGCTATTCCTGCACTTGGATGTGGTTTAGGGGGTTTAGATTGGCAAGATGTCGGACCTCTAATGTGTAAATATTTAAGTTCTATGGATATTACTGTAGCTATATATTTACCAGCAGAAAAAAAATTGGATGAAAGGTTAATATCGGCAGATTTTTTACTGAGTCAAGTTGTTGATTTCTAAGAAAAAGCGATAGTCTTCCTAAATTTCCACCTCCTCTGTTGTCTGAAGATACTTAACTAATAGTAGATTTGCAGACATTAGTAAATGAGTTGTACGAACAATGGGGGTATGAGTATTTTATTGATTCTAGCGATCGCCCTCTTTTACATAAATTGATGTTTTATTCATTTATTGTACAATAGTACATTGTATAGTATTTTGTATTACATTTCATTAAATCACCAGCGTTGACTTTCGGTGTGTTGTGCTGACGCTTTGCGGAGCGCAAAAACTACCCTACTCGTAAACTCAACCACACTTCTAGAAGCAATAGTCGAACAATATCCAGACCATCCGCAAACCCTCCCACTATTAAAAGACAGAGCAGCAAACGACTCAGACGGAAAGCTGCGCAAGTGGGCAAAAGAGACATTGCAGCGATTAGAAAATAGCTAGTGGGAGCATCTTGCTCGCGAATATCAAAAAATGTTCTTGTAGGGGCAATTCGCGTTTGCGGAGCATTCCGTAGGAAATCCCCCCTACTTCAGAACTAACGTAAAACCAAATCAGAACGCAACCTCAAATCTAAATCATCTTCTGGATAAATCACAACAACCTCCGCTTTATCCCGACCCACAAACACTCCACCCAAAGCACCCAACCCCGCACCTATCAATAACCTTTCCACCTCCAGAACATCATCCCCAAGAACTGCAGACAATAAAGCAGCAGCACCAGTACCCACAGCAGCACCCTTCAAAATATCCCCAGCGTTAGCACCCTTTGTTATTCTTTCAGTATCAGTAACCACCTTAGAAATAGCATCAATACGAAACCTACGGCGATCGCCAATAATTACTTGTTCGGCAAAAAATTGGGTGCCATTAGAAACAGGTTGTAATTGACCTTCTATCTCGCTGCCAAAGGGTATTACTACTCTTCCTTGAACATCCCTAATATCTTGAGTTACTTTCAACCTTAACCTCATCGACTCATCTGGAGTTAGCACTACTTTTTCTGCGTCCTCATATCCTACGGGGATGAGTGTTCCTGCTGGTATTCGAGCTACAGGCAATGGTCTTCGTTGGTTGACAGGCGATATTATTCGCTGGTTGCTAGGATATTGTCGTTGTAGGTTGTTAGGGTACTGTCTTCGTTGGTTACCATATTGTCGTTGTCGGTAAAATTGAGCCATAGCTGGGTTTGACATTAAACCAGGCGTTGCTGTAGCTAATGTCATGCCTAAAGTTAATAATAAAGATGTTCCAAAACGCCATTTTTTTGAGTTAAACATAAGTAGTATCTATCCTCCAATTCAGTTATCAGTTATTAGTTGTCAGTTATCAGTACCTCCCGCTGAAGTCAGAGACTTGAGACCCTATTCTTCAGTTATCAGTTATCAGTTATCAGTATCTCCTGCTGAAGTCAGAGACTTGAGACCCCATTTTTTGGTCAGAGATTACTTTTAACTTTTAATTTTTAACTTGTGCGTAGCACTGATTACTTTTGAATTTTAAATTTTGACTTTTAATTTTTAGCTATTACAGCTTTTAAAGCTAAAATTGCTGCACCATAAACAGGTTGATGCCGAGGCCAAATAAGTTGAGCAGTAGGAGCGATCCCTAAGATAGAATCTTCAAATCGACCGCGAAAATCAATCATACTGTTCCAGACACTTCCAATAGTAACTACTTCAAAAGTTTCGTGAAGCTGAAATAAGGTAGATATCACAATTTTTGTAGCTATGCTTAACTCCTCCACAGCACCTTGAATAATTTTCTTAGCTACCTTATCTCCCTTATCTGCGGCTGCGGAGACAATGGGAGCAAGTGCGGCTATGTCTGTTGCACCCCATCCACGGCGATAAACTACTTCTATTATACCTTCAATATTTTTTAAGCCTAGGTGTCCTTGAAAATCTGTAATTAAAGTAGTCGGAGATTCACGTCCGTCATAACTTTTCAAAGCTGCTTGTAAACCTCGAATAGCTATATTATAACCACTACCTTCATCTCCCAAAAGATAACCCCAACCACCAACTCGTTTAGTTAAGCCTTGACTATTTTGGCCGAATACTAAGGAGCCTGTGCCTGCCATTGCCACAATACCTATAGAATATCCAATACCTCCCACCAAAGCGATGTTACTATCGCTACAAATAATTATTGTATTTGGGTGTAAATCCCATTTTATCGGCAGATTGGTAATAATTTCTTGGAGAAAATTTTCTACTACTGGAAAGTCTTCAGGTCTTCCTACTCCTGCTAAACCAAGACAAATTCCAGAGATTGTTTGATGATGATTATTATTAGTAACTGCTTGAGTAATAGCAGTTTGAATCGAATTTTTTGCTACTTCAATTCCTACACTCTGATAATTTGACGGACCGCTTTTACCACTACCAATAATTTGATAATTTTCATCCATTAAAACGGCTTCTGTTTTTGTACCACCGCCGTCAATTCCTAAAACATTTAAGTTTTTCATAAAAAAATTTTGGTGTCAGTATTCAGCTATTAACTGTCAGATATCCCCTCCTTAAGGTTGGGACATAAGTTAATATAAACTTTAAAGTCTACTTTGATAGTCAGATTTAATTCTGACTTAATTAATAAAGCTTTTATCTAAAAGTCAAAAATAGCTGTTTTCGGCTGTCGCCGACATGAAAGGTGGCATGATAGGAAATGCAATATAGCATAATCACGTTTGCCTATTAAAGTTTCAGGATGATCTAACATTTTTTGAATGCAACCACGACTACCTCCTTTGGTATCGCGGTACTTTTGAATACTCTGCTAGAGGTCAGGGATTCAGCAGATAAAAATAACCTTGATTTTTTTTCAAAGTAATTACATAGTCAGCTTGTTGTTCTGTAATTTGTTTAACAATTTCTTTTTGACATCCCATAGCATCAATGGTAACTAGACAACCAGAGAGGGATAAAACCTTGAGAAGTTTAAGAATTGCAGTAATTTCGTTTGATTTATTATCTACTTTTACTTGACCTAAAACTAGGCGATTTGCTGTAGCCCAGGCACTGACCATGTGAATAGGTTTTTGAGATTTTTTTGGTCATAAGAACCTCTGAGAGTTTTTCCATCAATTGCTATGATTTCGCCATCAGTTATTTGACTTACTGACTGAATCCATGACAAAAAACATTGCTGTAATTTTTCTGGGTTTAGCCGTGCAAAAACTCGCGCAAATGTATCATGAGATGGAATGCCCCGATCGCAGTTCTAAAAAACTTTTTAGCCATTCATATTTAGACTCACCATAAGCTTCTATATCCACCCATGTATCCGCTCCACTTTCTTACAGCAGAAATCGTAATTATAATAATATAAATGAATTTATGACCTTTAGTTCTATCTACCCTCGGGTCTTCTAGTTCACTAAAATACTCATAAATACTCTTTTTGGGCTGGAGTTTCATTGTTAAAATTTTCTATTATTACTAGAATAATTATCCAATACGGAAACTCTAATATTCAGTTTAAGAGTGTTTTTTTTAAGTATTAATTATGAAATTTATTTGATGGTTTTAACGATTGAAAGTTTGGGTATTTTTTAATGGTGATTTGAGAAGCAATAGACTTCTCGTCCACTTCGCGTTGGCGGAGCCTAGCGGCAGCTATATCGCATAGTCTCCATTTGAAATTATCTCCTTGGTCATTTGTCAAAAAAATTAGATGCGTTTTCCCTGTG
>JBCDJM010000233.1:0-12422 GCA_038747755.1 Cyanobacteria bacterium P01_H01_bin.35 | reverse complement strand
TAACCTGGAAGTAACCTTAGTTATTAGGAGCCGTTGAAACATGAAACTCTCATGCACGGTTCTGAAACAGAGGTGAGGGGTAGCGATACCCCCATCGACTGTAACTAAATAGGGTTTGCAAAATTACTTTCTCAACTGACAGATGTTGTATTGAATACGAATTTAAAAATTCAATAATTCAAATACTTTCTTTCTCCTGACTCCTGACTCCTAAGGGGTACGATAACTAATTACCCGGATTCTATATTACTTCCTCTTTCTGCAAAACTACAATTCATCCCACAAATATGCAACGCCTAATATTTTATTTACAGATACCCTCTAAAGACCTACACATAATTTGTCTTTTGTGTCAAATTTTATGTTAAGAAAGATATTTATAAAGCATAGCTGAAATAGGGAGAGTTGAAAACCGAAATTTTCTTTTTCCTTCCCTTTAAAGGCGAGGCTTGATACCTTATTTCATGGTCAACAAATAAAGATATTTTTTGAATTTGCTATAAATTTTAAGAGACTGTTTGTAAAAGGAATATTAAATCCAGGCATAGGGTGGGTTATCCGACAATAATTATGAACCGAAACCAAAATTTAACATTCCGCCGTAATCAACCGAAAATTAAGAACTCTAACCATCTTAATCTTTAGTTTACAAACACTCTCTAATTTTCTATAAAGAGGATTTTTTCTGAAATTATAGTGCCTCATAAAACTAAGACTCACGAATGAGAATTTTCTTATCTACAAAAGTCGATTATCAACAGGTAATATCAAATCTCAAAAATTTGCTATGTATCCTGAAACGGATATGTTATGTGGTAGGTTTTAGCTGTTAGGAAGTTCAAAAAAATCCCAAAGTATAAAGTATTTGTTACGAAGGATGATTAATCCATGAGAAATGGTATAAGCAGACAAAAGGTTTCCTAACAATTGGGTATAGGATTTTAACATTGTCGTGAAACTTTCCTCTTTCTAGATAGAATTCCCTAGGCCATCAGAAAAAATTAAATGCACACAAATTGTGCAATTTTAAGGGAAAATTGTAAGAACAACCTCAAGTATAAATTTATAGGAGAGATGTCTAATGAGATTCGGTCATCGATTACCAAAAATATTAGCCCCAATATTAATTAGCCTATTACTATTAACTTCTGCTTGTGGTGGAGCTAAACAACCCAGTCGTTTCGATCAAGCCCAACAACAAAGTAAAACAGAACGTCCCTCCGAAGCCAAGCAAGTAACAGGTGGTAGTCTAAACAAATACTTCCCATCCTCGAGTGGCGACTATAAATTAAACTATGCTCAAGAGAAAAAAGGCTTTGCTCAAGCAAGTCTCAAAAAAGATGGTAAAGAAGTAGCAGTTATGTCTATCAATGACATCTCTGCTTCCCCCACTGCTGCCAACAAATTTCAAAATAGCAGCAAAAAGATCGGAGGATATCCAGCAGTAGAACAGGGAAAAACTACCACTGCTGTATTAGTAGATAATCGTTTTCAGGTAAAAGCTCAATCAAAAGACCCCTCATTTACACCCAGCGATCGTGAAGCATGGCTAAAAAAATTCAATCTGAGCGGTCTATCTAGTCTCAAATAGGGATTTCCAGGGAATAGGGAATAGGGGGAAATAATTAATAATTTCTCTACGATAATTTTTTTATTGTTGGAGATGTCTAATCAAAAAATCTTGCCCTAACACTCAAAAAAGCCTCTTACTCTATTAACTATAGTCCCTTACGAATAAGACTCGGACAAGTGTTTCTTTCCTTGAAAGGGTTTCAGCCAAAAAAGTGTTTCATCCTTATTTGAAATGACTATAGCGTTTCTCAAGCTTATGAGGTACACCTATCTTTAATTTCTTTTCTATGCCTTATTTCCCAGTTCCCAGTTCCCAGTTAAGTGTTCCCTAAAACCTAGAATTTTGTACCTCACCAGCATGGGAATTGCTATAGAACTTTTAGGCATTGGTAATTGGTGGGATGATTTTCTACTAGGGATAATACCCATCACTTACTCTGCTTAAATAGGGTTTGCTGAAAAAGTCTTTTTTTAGAGAGTAGGGGAGTAGGGGAGTAGTAATTTTTTTGCTATACTCAGCAGCGAAAATACTAACTTTTTGATTTTTCGGGAACCGTGCGTTAAGCAGCTCAAACAGGCGTACTTTTTACCAATCTAAAAATGCTGAAACCTTTATCTGTAAATACTTTGAGATTTAACCAACTAGCCCTAAATATTTAGAGGTATTAGAAACAGATTACTCTTAAAGTTTCATCTCTTGATTTACCAACGCCAAGTTTTAATTTTTAACCAAGAAATAAGGTCTCATACCTCTTCAGTAATGGGGATAAAAAAGGAAATTTCAGATTTTCTTGCCTCCAACTTCAGCTAGAGGTACTGATAACTGATAATTGAAATTAAGGAGCCTCAAATGAGCAAACCAATCTTTGAATTAGTAGATGAACTGCCCGCTGACAATCTTACAATTAAAGCTTTACGCGCCCTAGACTTTGTTGTTCCTGGAGAGTGGGATAACTTAGTAGGATTTGAAAATACTATCCGGACTGTAACAGGGGAAGACGACGAAGACCTAATCCAACAAATAGGCGATCGAGCTGTAATTCTCTTCAATGACAAAGCTCAAGGATATCAACGTGCTTTGTGGCTATACCAAACTGTCAGTGGAGCAGGTCGTGCTTTAGGTGCAGCTACCCTAGCTAATATGGTTGGAGATAAAATACCTCTAGTCGGAGGTTTGTTAACTAGCCTCACTCCTAAACCAGGAAAAGCCCAAACTATCGATCTATCTCTAAAAGTAGTTGCAGAATTATTAGGCTTCTGTTCCATCAATGGCATTCCAGGAGATAGTATTGGAGATTTTGTCGGCGCTCTTGGAGATTATAGCGGAGAATCTTTAATGCGGTTAGCAGCTTTAGTTTGTTTTGATGGTTTAATTCCTTTAGGGCCAGACTTTCTAGCTGCAGCTTCTGACTGGATTGGAGGGCTTTCCTCCTCAGACTTAGAAGAAAACCAAGGCTTCCGGGAAATGGAAGATGCTATTCCTGGGGATGATAAAGATAGTAAATTGGGATTTATTGGGGAAGCTTTCGGTTCTGTTTCTAGTTGGATGGGAGATTTTGTCAGCGATCAAGGCATTACACCAGAAAACGTGGCCAATAGCTTACAAGGTTTCGTAGAATTTAGCGATGATAAATTGGACTATTTGGCTGCATTCCTAGATGTAAGTACCAATTATTATGAACATACAGGAGTTCAAACCCTGGCTCGTCGTTTGATAGAACGAGCTTATGCAGAAATTTAACTAAGGAAGCACTTATGGCAGAAGAACAAGAAGCTAAAAAAACTGAAACTAAGCCTGCTGGGGGTAAAGTAAAATCAGAAAAGCCTCCTGCAGTGGAAACTAAACCCTTTGCTGAATTTATGCAGCAAGATTATTTGCCAGCTTTACAACAAGCTCTAACCAAACAAGGTATAGACGATCTTGATCTAAATCTAGTCAAGCAAAAACTACCTATGGCTGGCTTTGCCTCATCTGAAGAATGTTGGCAAGTGGTGGGTAAGTTTAAAAAAGGCCAGCGTCAGTTCAATGTCTATTTCCCCAAAAAGGATATTAAAGGCCCTAGAGCTTTCTCCTGTGCTGATAATGGAGCTAAACCTGCAACCTTAGAACCTTTTTTAATTGATGAACGTAAAATTACTCTGAGCTCATTGGTATCTGGTGTGGTTCAACGCTTGAATGCTCAAAAGTGGCTTAGTTTAAACTAGATACTTAAGGTAGCAGATAATCTATATGTTCCTAATTCCATTAACTAGCTATCACCTATCAGCATTTCAGCTAGTCTTCCGGATCGGAACTGCGCGATTAGCTTTTTGACCAGAAAATAAGGTCTCAAGCCTCCCCTTTCAAGGCAGGGCTAATTCTTTGTCGCCAGAGAATATTTAGGGAGAGGATGGGGAGCATGGGGAGGATGGGGAGGATGGTGAGGATGGGGAGGATGGGGAGGATGGAGAGGATGGGGAGGATGGAGAGGATGAATAAAAGCGGACTTTTCTGCCACACCTCCCACACCTCCCACACCTCCCACACCTCCCACACTTCCCACACCTCCCACACTTCCCACACTTCCCCACCCTCTGCTACTTTTTTCTCTGATGACAATAAATTGACCCTGCCCTTTCAAGGGTATAAAAAAAAGAAAATTCAATATTTCAAGCCTCCTACTTCAGTAGGAGGTACTGATAACTGATAACTGAAATGACCTTGGGTTAAATTCTTGGCTTTTAAAAGCAGGATAGAATAGTTAAGTCGGGGTTGAAATACCGACTCAATCTAAAAAAGTCCTAATGCTGACCGCTGACCGCTGATTGCTGACTGCTATTAAATTTTAAATTATTGCCCCACTGACCTCGAATAATTTTATAGAGGTCTACGTCTGCTTCTAGCAAGCAGGCGTGGCCACTATTGGGGAGAATAAGCATTTTAGCTTCAGGCAAATACTTAACTAAAAACTTAGCGTGTGATGCGGAAGGAAAAAGTCTATCCTCTAGGCTAGCAATAACTAATACTGGCTTTTTTAAACTTTTTAGTTGACTTTTGTTTAGTGGGAATGAACGCATTAACTCAAATCGCCAGATGGCAGTCTGCTGAGAAATTGACTGCATAGCTTTGAGTAGTGCTTGACGCTCCTCTCGTTTTATTCTGCCCAAAGCTCCTAAAAAGGGTAAAGTTGCCGTTATAGATAATTGATAGAAATAGCTTGGTAAATATTGAGTCAGGTATGAGCCGTATTTTACTATAGGTTGTTGACTAAATGAAGTAGCTGAATTAACTAAAATTACTTTGTCTAATAATTCAGGATTATTGAAGGCAACTTTGAGTGCTAAACATCCTCCAAAGGATTCTCCACATAAATAAACAGGTCTTTTGGATACTAATTCCTTTTCAATTTTAATCAAGTTTATTGTTCTCTCCAATAACGAATCCCAACTCGATAAATCATTTTGTGGGATACTGAGACAACGAATATCAAAAGCCGTTGATAATCTAGAAAGTTGATATCTCAACAATTTACCTGTACCGTCCATAGCAGGTAGAAAAATAAATAAAGGTAATTCTGCTTTAGAGGCGGTTGGCCTTAAAAAAATAATTTTACTACTTCCGACTTGCATGATTTAATACAGATATAAATTAGTGATGATTGATAAATTAATAACTAATACTTAAGATATCTAAGCAACTTCTCATTGAGCTGATACTTTTGATGAGATTTTTATTATTTTGTGATTAACCTAATTATTACTTAATAATTTTTCACTTAACATGACTAACTAGATAGTCAGGTTATTTAATTATTAAATTTGTACAGGAGTAAGAATAATTTTGTGTGTTATTTTATAAAATAAAAATATCAACCATCCACCAAAATTAACAAATATTTAATGATTAAGTATAACCTTATGCTAGTAAATTGGTAATTTCTTGGCTGAAATAATGAGTTATATCATTCATTAACTAAATGTTTAGCATATTTCCCTTCATATTGCCACAGATATGAGAAAGAGAGCTTCTCTCTACCAAAATGGACAACCAAACATAATATTAGAGGATTAATAAACTATTGCAGGATGCCATGCAGATTGATTAAACAAAGGTTATGAAGGGTTCAAAAAACTTGATAAATTAAACGGTATTCTAGAAAAAATTAACTGCTCATCAGATGAAGCGAGGGGTACAGCATATTCTGGAAATACTCCAATTATTTTGTTAGCTTCTAATAGTTTTATTGTCCGTGGGAAAAAATGCTTTTTCTATCCATAGTACAGGTAATAGTTACTTGGGTCATATCACTGATGTAAGGCAAATTGGATGGGAAAATTCAAGCCAACTTTAATTAATTAATCATGAATAATGGATAATTACCTCAAGGAAAACTTTAACGGAATTGAAGATAAATAAATTTCCTATTTTATCTTGAAATAGAAGGCAATAAAGCTGAATTGATTAATTATAAATTAGAGATTGAATGTATCAGTAAATATAAACAGGAGATAGGGAACAGGGAAAACTTAACTGGAAACAGGTATGGAGCAAGGAAAAATCAAGACAACTCTTTGTAACTTAAAAATCTAGGAATATTATGTACCTTTCAACCTCTGGTATTTACCAGATTTTAATCTTTTGAAGTCTTACCTCTTTTAAATTTTAGTCACTCTAACGCTCTCTTAATACTTGTTTGACAAACAGTCTCTTATAAATTATCCATTGATAAGTAACAAATGGTTTATCAAACTACCATGGTTACTTACAAGTAGCAAACTTTATTGTGAATAAATTCGATCTTCATAATAAATAAAAGTTCTAATGTCAATATGTAATTAAGAAGAAACAGGAAGTTAAGAGTATGTTATTTGCCGGAAACCCCATTTTGCCTCTAAACTAGAGATTCGATTCTAGTGTCTAGTTGCAAAAATTAGTAATATTATTTTTAGGTTGAATTTCCTTGGCTTCAAGCTTTTTTTATTGGCTCAGTAAGTATATGAATTTATACAATTAGACACTAAAGTTTGAATAAACATATATTCTGTAAGAATAATAGCATCAAAATACCAATAGTTAAAATTTCCTTGAGAAATTCTAGAAAAACAATACAAAAGCATTACTGTTAAGGTAGGGGGTATTATTAGCTTGATTGTCTAATTATAATCAAGTTAATTTAGGTCAACAAACAAATACTTAAGCTAAGTAGTAAATCAAATAGGTCGATACTACTAGACTTCAAAATAATTATCACCATTACCAGTTCAAATCAAAAGTATTTAATTCTGATTTTCCATGAAAAACATACATACAAATAAAAATACCTTTGCAATTACAACTCCCCTTTACTACGTTAACGATTTACCACATATAGGTAGTGCTTATACCACTATTGCCGCTGATACGGTTGCTCGTTTTCAACGGCTACAAGGTAGATCGGTTCTGATGATTACTGGTACAGATGAGCATGGCCAGAAAATTCAAAGAACAGCTCAAAGCAAAGGAAGATCCCCGAAAGAACACTGTGACTCAGTAGTTATAGGATTTGAATCTCTTTGGCAAAAACTAAATATTCAGTATGACCGTTTTAGTCGTACTACCGCATCTAACCACGAAAAAATTGTCCAAGAATTTTTCCAAAGAGTTTGGGATCGAGGTGACATCTACTTAAGTCAGCAACAAGGATGGTATTGCGTATCTTGTGAAGAATTTAAAGAAGAGCGAGAACTTCTAAAAGATAAATATTGTGCTATTCACACTAACCAAAAAGTAGAATGGCGCGATGAGCAAAACTACTTCTTTCGTCTTTCTAGGTATCAGGAACAACTACAAGCTTTCTACCAACAAAAGCCAGAATTTATTCAACCCGAAAGCCGTCGGAATGAAGTCTTAAGCTTTGTCAACCAAGGATTACAAGACTTTTCAATCTCTAGAGTTAATGTAGATTGGGGCTTTGAACTACCTATCGATCCCAACCATACCATATATGTTTGGTTTGATGCTCTATTGGGTTATGTTACAGCCCTTTTAGATCCTGATAGTGAACCCACTCTAGAGAATGCTTTATCAAAGTGGTGGCCAATTAATCTGCACCTAATTGGGAAAGATATATTACGTTTCCATGCTGTTTATTGGCCAGCAATGCTAATGTCAGCAGATTTACCTCTGCCTGAGCGTGTCTTTGGACATGGATTTTTGACCAAAGATGGTAAGAAGATGGGTAAATCATTAGGTAATACTTTAGATCCTTTTGAATTAATCCAAAAGTACGGCTCTGATGCAGTTCGTTACTATTTTCTCAAAGAAATTGAATTTGGAGTTGATGGTGATTTTAGTGAAACCCGGTTTATCAATGTGCTAAATGCTGACTTAGCAAACGACTTAGGGAATTTACTAAATCGTACCCTGAAAATGGCTCATAAATACTTTAATGGTCAAATTCCTAATATTAATGGTCAGGAAATAGAAGTTACTCATGGGCTTAAAACAATAGGTATTAGTTTGGGCGAAGAAGTTACTCAAGCTTACTCATCTTTAGCTTTTAGTCAAGTTTGTGAAGCTGTATTGGTTTTAGTTAGAACCTGCAATAAATATATAGACGAAACTGCTCCGTGGAGTTTATATAAACAGGGTCAATTAGAAACTGTAGCAGAGGTGTTATATTCTGTGTTGGAGTCTGTTAGATTAGCAGCTTATCTTTTATCGCCGATCATTCCTAATATTAGCAATGCTATCTATCAGCAACTAGGTTTCTCAAATGATTTTAACGATAAATCAGTAATTAATAGTTCAGAAATTTTTGTTAAACAAGTAAGTTGGGGTGCTCTGCCAGTAAATCAAATTCTGGGGCAACCTCAACCTGTTTTTCAAAGACTAGAACTGATAGAAACGGTTGCTTAAAAAGCTAATCTTAATTAATTGATAATGAATAATGGATAATTACCTCTGGTTAAAACCATACTTAATTGAATATCGGGAAATCTCCTAGCACTTTTTTATCCTTAAAAGGATAGGATTTAAACCTTTAGGAATTAATTATCAATCATCCATTATCAATCATTCATTGGTAACTATTGTTTTTTCAAATTACATAGGCTGTTTTTTCTCTGACAAATTATCTCTGATTAAGAATTAAATTTCTTTATTTCATAAAAAAACTGAGGTTAAAAACAATGTTGAATCATCAACAAATACAAATAGAGTGTAATGAAATATTTACACCTGAACAAGTTCTAGAAAATCGTGGTAAAGTAGCTATTTTTATTGATGGATCTAACTTATTTTATGCTGCTTTGCAATTAGGAATTGAGATAGATTATACTAAACTTCTTACCCGTCTTACTGGAGGTTCTCGTCTCCTACGTTCTTTTTTCTACACTGGAGTAGATCGTACTAATGAAAAACAGCAAGGATTTTTGTTGTGGATGCGTCGTAATGGTTATCGGGTCATTTCTAAAGACTTAGTACAATTACCCGATGGTTCCAAAAAAGCTAATCTTGATGTAGAAATTGCGGTTGATATGATGGCTTTAGTAGGTTCTTATGACACTGCGGTATTAGTTAGTGGAGATGGAGATTTAGCCTATGCTGTAGATGCTGTTAGTTATAGAGGTGTTAGAGTTGAAGTGGTTAGTCTTAGAGCTATGACTAGCGATAGTTTGATTAATGTTTCTGATCGTTATATAGACCTGGAACAAATTAAAGAAGACATTCAAAAAACTTCAAAATCTCCTAGTTATACCTATCGTCCTCTATCAGCTATAGGTTTGATGGATGAACATGATTAACAATAATATTTGGTCTGATTTAACTGAGAATTTTTGTCAAATTTTAGAACAATAATTAATTGAAAAGTGGTCTGAATTTTAGTTTAGTGGATTAATACCTGAATTATTTTTCTCTCTAGGTTTGAGGAGTAAATTAGGGGAACAATTCAATATTATTTAACTACAAGGAAAGTTGGAAAAACTGAGCATTATTCAAGTGAAAACTGGAAAAATTTGTGCTTATGATGACAAACTTTCCTTGAGTTTTTTTTCCAGGTATAGCCTTTATCAATATATATAGAGTTTTCATTTGATATGTAGAAACCAGGAAGAATAGTAAGAGTGATTTTTCTGTTGTAGTGAGCATTAAAGGCTCACTTTTTAAACCTGAATGACCTAAAAACTTACACTTTTTAAGAACCTAAAAAGGCTAAAACGTTTATCTGTAAATACTTTTAGATTTAATCAGCAGAGCAATAATTATTAATTTTATACAGAATTCAAAAAAGATAGTTACAGTAAAATGATGACACGCCCTAGTAAATTTGCTAATGAGGTAGAGGGTACAAATTAAATTATTCTGCTAGAACAAAAACAATTTATTCTGTTTATCAGACTGTTTTTAGTCAAAAATGAAAAATTTTTACTCTCAGATAAATAAGTATTAGAAATTATTACCTTCTGATTTCTGTAGGGACGAATTCCAATTCGCCCCTACGACTCCTGAATGACCCTTAATGTGATACCAATTTTCATTCATTAATGCTAGACTTGGGTAATACTTCAGTTATTAATTAATTAGTCCATATCACATCATTTTTTTGCTAGTTTTAGCTGATTTAATATTAGTTTTTTTATGTATAATTCTGCCATACAGCCTTGCTCAACAAAATGTAGAAAAGTTTTTAAGAAATGGTATTATACCTCTGGTAAAAATTAAAATTAATTGCTTTATTCCTTTAAAATATTGTTCGTTTCCTATTCCTTATTGCCTATTCCCTATTGAAGAATTATCTAATAATTATATTGAGAAACATGATATGACAGATAATAGACTTTTTATGAAAACACAAAATAATTCTTTTTCCCATCCAAAAAAATCATCAATCCCCTTATTAATATTAGTAACTTTACTTCTAGGAATAACAGCTTGTAATCAACAAAATAAAACTCAAGAAAATATCTCAGAACAACCTATTTCTAATCAAACACCAGAAAGTGATTTAACCTTAAATGACGTTACTCTTGAAGAAGCATCTGAAGCAGGTGAAATGTTGTGGAGGGTAAAATCTAAACAAGCTTCGTATGTAAGAGATAAAGAATTAGTGAGAGTAACTAAACCTGAAGGTGAATTATTTCGAGATGGAAAATTAGCCTATAAAATTACTGCATTGCAAGGAGAAGTATATCAAGATGGAAATAAAATTTTACTGATAGAAGAAATAGAAGTATATGACATTCAAAATAAAATAACTATCAGAGGACAACAATTAGAATGGTTAACTGAACCAGGAATTATTATTGTTCGCAACAATATAACAGGTAATAATGAACAGATACAAGCATCAGCTCAAACGGCAAAAGTTATTAGCCTAGAAAAAAGAATAGAGTTCTACGGTCAAGTAGTAGCTATGTTCCAAGAACCTGTAATGAAAATACAAACAGACCAATTATTTTGGGATATAGATCAAAAAAAATTGATTGCTAATCAACCAATCAAAATAGAAGAATTAAAAGATAAACAAGTTATTGGTATAGCTTATGGTGACGAATCAGAATTTAATTTAGAAAGTCAAATAGCTACTCTAAAGAAAAATGTACAGCTAATCCGAACCAATCCAAAATTACAAATAAGTAGCGATTTGATGATTTGGAATATGCCAGAAGATTTGATTGATTCACCAGGACCAATAACAGTATTAGAACAAGGAGAAAAAGTAGTTTTACAAGCAAATAAAGGTCAAGGAAATTTTCAAAAAAATACTTTTATTTTATCAGGAGATGTTATTGGTGTTGGGCAAGAAAATCAAGCTCAATTAAATAGCGATCGCCTAACTTGGTATTTAGAAAATCAAACTTTTGAAGCAGAAGGTAATGTATTTTATCGTCAAGTCGATCCTCCATTTAATGTTAGAGGTCCTAGGGCAGTGGGACAACTAAAAAATGAGACAGTTATTATTCAAGGTGGTAAAAGTAATGTAGTAACAGAAATTATTCCTCAATAATGTATTGAAACTGTCTTATGCCAAGCATGATAAATGTTTGCTACAAATATTTAGATAACTGCTTAGGAGTCAGAAGTCAGGAGTCAGGATTCAGGATAAATATATTAAGTATGATTTCTTAGCTTGAATACCTATTTTTTTTTTAGTCAGAGGAGCATCTGATGTAAGATATTTTAACTCTACTAATTATTTGTAAAATTCTTTTTTCAAAATGGTATTACTAGATAATAAAGTTCCTAAAAAAATATACTTCTACATAATGAGTGGATAAATTTTGACTTTCTGATTGACCAAGAAATAAGGTCTCAAGCTTCCCTCCTAGTGAGCCTTTAATGCTAACTTTTTGAACCTTTTAGACTCACATCTTGCACTTTTTCAAGACCATTAAAGGCTAAAATCTTTATCTGTCAATGCTTTTAAATTTAATCAGCAGAGCAATAATTAGGGTTTGCTGAAAAAATCTTTTTTTAGGAGCGGGGGACTAGGGGAGTAGGGGAGTAGGAAGTAATTTTTTTGCTCAACTATAACGCCCAAAATGCTAACTTTTTCAGCATAAATCAGATCAAAACTAGGTACTTTTTCCAGATATAAAAAAGCTCAAACCTTTATCTGTGAATACTTTTAAATTTAATCAGCAGAGCAATAATTAATAATTGAAATGACCCAAGTCCATTTTCATAAGATGTTAATTTTTCTGTAGTTATTGTTACAAAAGAACAAGGAACGTGTCAGATTAGTTATTAGAGTTGTTGGGAAATAAAAATTGAACAATGCTCAAAAGCTTACTCTATAAGCTTTTCATAATTTTATAGCGGAATAATGCTATAAACTTTGACGGATAAGGGTTTTAGCCATTTTTTTAGCTTAATTCCCAACAACTCT
>JBCDJM010000232.1:0-12430 GCA_038747755.1 Cyanobacteria bacterium P01_H01_bin.35 | reverse complement strand
CAGGAGTCAGGAGTCAGGAGATTAAGAAATAAAATAGGGAAAAAAGGTAGAAAAATTCTCCCATCTCCCCACCCTCCCCACACTTCCCACACTCCCCACCCACATCATATATAAAAAAATAGATCCCAAATGGGTTCTATAGGGTAGGGGGATCGCTAAAGCCAAAATTATATTTGAGTCTGGTACAATTTTCATAGTTCCCCTGTAATTATCCTTTCCATTTGCTCTTCTCGTTCGTTTCTAACTTCCGCAACCAGATCGCCGGAATAGATGCCATGAGTTTGTTCGATTTTTGCTCGGAGGGAATTTAAACGTTCTAACGCTTTTTGAGGTTGGCGATCGCCTTCACCAGAGATTCTATCGCCTCTTTGCTTCAGGGTTTCTAATCCCAGACGCACTACTTCCACAGCAACTTCAGAGAGTGTCTGATGCTTTTGAGTCGCTAACTGGAGTAGGGTGTCGTACTGTTCTGGTTCTAAAACCATTGGGGGATATGGATTTTGTGTCATTTTATTCTCTGAATATAAATGTTTTGGGAATGGTTCTTATTGTATCATTATTTTGAGTCAATCCCAAACAATAAACCGGGTTTATTCTCCTGATTATTCAAATCTCGAAATTTCCTCGATAAACCCGGTTTCTGCCTAACTCCTAGATTGATCAAAAATTTTCAACTCTATTCCCATGTATCAAAATAGTGTGTTACTCTGTAATCATGAGAAAAACTACGCGCAGATAGAGTCACTTTGAAAACTATAAAAACTATGTCGAGAAGAATAATATGACTAATATATCCGTTCAATATGAACCACCACTTCCAGCAAAGGAAACTTTGCCTACCATGTACGACTTACCAAGCGAAAATCCGGAGGAACCTGGTTTGCCAGACCAATTTCACTACTTCCAACCTCAACTTTTAGACCAAACTTTTCAACCACCCAACAAAAATCCCGATCGCTTGTTTTGTGGCAGCGATATGAATCTCTACTACGATGTCAAACATCCTAATTGGTATAAACGCCCGGACTGGTTTGCAGTTGTGGGAGTGCCCAGGTTGTATGAAGAACAGGATATGCGCTTGAGTTATGTAGTTTGGCAGGAAGGAGTTAACCCATTGGTAGCGGTGGAGTTATTATCTCCGGGTACAGAAGATGAAGATTTAGGAGAGACACTAGGAGAACCGAGAAAACCTCCGACTAAGTGGGAAGTTTACGAGAGCATTTTGCGAGTACCTTATTATGTAACTTTTAGTCGCTATACTAATCAAATACAAGCGTTTCATTTAGTGGGCGATCGCTACCAAAGAGCA
The DNA here is from genome assembly GCA_038747755.1 of Cyanobacteria bacterium P01_H01_bin.35. GTDB lineage: Bacteria > Cyanobacteriota > Cyanobacteriia > Cyanobacteriales > Microcoleaceae > Trichodesmium. The sequence goes on along the minus strand of JBCDJM010000232.1, from coordinate 11,121 downwards.
GAGTTGAGTAACGGACGTTTGTTGCTTCCTAGCATACAACTCAGTCTGGGTTTGTGGCAAGGGACTTACAGTAAGATAGATAGACTCTGGTTGCGGTGGATGACTCTGGAAGGAAATTTGATTTCGACTCCAGAAGAGGAGGCAGCAGTGGCAACACAACGAGCAGATCGCTTGGCAGCAAAACTGCGAGAGTTGGGTATCGATCCTGATGAGTTGAGTTAAATAGTTTTTTTGTAGGTTGAGTAACACAATACACTACTCAACCTCAAATAGTGATAATGCTCCGTACTGCTAGAGCGATCGCTTGATTCTGGTGGTAAAATAAATAAGTCAGTTAACGGGTATAATTATGAATATAAAAGTAGTATTAGAACCAAGTGAAGAAGGTGGATATACCGTTTATGTTCCATCACTTCCTGGTTGTCTTAGTGAAGAAGAAACTATTGAGGAAGTAATGACTAATATCCAAGAAGCTATAGAACTTTACTTTGAACCCATTGAAGATGAATTTCCTCATTGTTTTATTCTGAAAATTTGAGGATTATTATCATACTTGACTAACAATATATTGTTATGCTTAAATAATTTCAGGCATCTATAAAATTGGGAAATTCAAGATTTGAAAAATCTGGATCTTTTTCGGAATTTACCAACTATTGAAACTGAACGAATCCTTTTGAGAAAAATGTCTCTTAAGGACGCAAAAGATATGTTTGAATATGCTCAGGATTCACAAGTTTCAAAGTATACAGGTTGGTATACTCATAACTCTATTCAAGATACTAAATTGTTTTTAAAATATACAGTTAATAATTATAATAATAATCAGCTTTCTAACTGGGGTATTGTTCACAAAGCAGAGCAAAAATTTATTGGTACTGCTGGATTTATTGACTGGAATATAGAACACGCTAAAGCAGAAATTGGTTACACTTTGTCTCGAAAATATTGGGGAAAGGGTTATATGACTGAGGTGGTTAATGCTATTATTTATTTTGGCTTTAGAACGATGATGTTAAATAGGATTGAAGCTCGATGTGTAATTGAAAATATAGCTTCTGCTAGGGTAATGGAGAAGGTAGGAATGAAATATGAGGGTATCCTGCGGGGATGTATGTTTATGAAGGGAAAATATCGAGATTTGAAAATTTATTCGATTCTCAAAGAGGAATTTAGTGGTAGAAAATACGATTATCCTATTAAAATATCTACTAGGGTATGTGGCTTTCATCCATTTTAAGTAATGTCTTTTTTTACTGGTGTTTAATGTAAGTATTTAGCTATTAATTTTGAGATAAACCCGGTTTCTATATTTTATATTCATACTAGCGTTTGGTTTGGAGACAAAACCCGTACTATAAAATGTTACAGTATCCCATTTTTAGATCAAATCCGCTGGCAATGGAAGTGTTATAAGAAACCGGGTTTATGGGAGACAGATTTCGGTATATTGAGGCATTTGATTTAAACCCGGTTTCTATCTTTTATACCCAATAAAATATTACAATATAAGCACGGATTATTATAAGAGTTTAGACTAGGAAATGTTTTTCTAACTATTCTCTGTTGCCTATTCCCTATTACCTGTTATACTATTTTATTTTTTATTTGAAAAAAAATGACAACTGAAACTGAACTACTTAATTCTAATTCTTGTCTAATTTCTCCAGCTATTCCTGAGAGTGGTTTGCCAAAATATTCTCCTCTAAAATTAGGGATTCTAGCTTCTGGTAATGGGAGTAATTTTGAGGCTATTGCAGAAGCAATAAATAATCAAAAATTAAATGCTCAAATTCAGGTAATGATTTATAACAATCCTGGAGCTAAGGTTATATCACGAGCAAAAAAATGGGGTGTACCATCGGTATTATTAAATCATCGAGAATACAAAAATAGAGAAGAATTTGATAGCCAAATTGTTAAAACTCTACAAAAATACGATGTAGAGTGGGTGATTATGGCTGGTTGGATGCGAATTGTTACTCAGGTTTTAGTCGATGCTTTTCCTAATCAAATTATCAATATTCATCCTAGTTTATTGCCTAGTTTCAAAGGAATTAAAGCAGTTGAACAAGCTTTAAAAGCTGGAGTAAAAATAACTGGTTGTACGGTACATTTAGTAGATGTAGAAGTAGATAATGGTCCGATTTTAATGCAGGCTGCTGTACCAATTTTACCTGATGATACACCGGAAACTCTTCACGAGAGAATTCAAGTACAAGAACATAAAATTATGGTGGGTGCTATTGCTCTTGCTGCATCGAAAAATGAGGCTTTAAGTAGTAGTTAAAAATTCAGCATCTAGTTCAGGAAGTGAGGGATTAATCCGAATACCAGAAGCAATTTCAAAACCCGCAGGTGTGGTAAGTCGAGGTTCAATTTGACAATACCAATAAACCTAGGGTTCTTCTCCTTTATAACGAGCAGCAGTATTAATTACATAGTTATAATCTGGGTCGTTTAATTTTTCTGATAATCTAGTTAGGATATTTTTGAAAATTACAGCAGTTTCGGAGTTAGTGAGGTACAAATTTTTAGGACTTTAGGCAACAGGCAATAGGCAAGAGACAACAGATAATTAATTAAAGTGTACCTCACCATCCTAAAAAGTGCTGTAATGCAAAATATGACTTTTCTGAATCGGAAATACTACCAAAATCAGCTTCATGTTTTTTTTGCATAATCCAAATTTCAAAAGGTATTTTAGCAGCAAAAGGAATAAAAGCTAAAAATGATTAATTTTCCTCAATTACCAGAAAATTGTCGGTATGCGCCTCCCCTTTTAAGGGAATAAGAAAAGAGAATATTCCTGATGTCAAGCCTCCTTATTGCAGAGGTACTGTTAACTGATAACTGATAAGTGAAATCACCCATTCTCTTGTGGTTTTGTTGAGCCGTATATGACTTTTGTTCATATTATGTTTGATAAATTTAGGTGAACTTGCTTATTTTTCTGGTAAATTTAGCTGAGAATAAAATTCTTTTGAATATTTAGCTTGTTGCCAGTTATTAGCAGATTTAATTTGTAAAACATTTAGCCCTTTTACTTTTTGCAAGTTAGTATCTTGTAGATTAGCATCTTGGAAGTTAGCTCCCTCTAAATTAGAATCTTGTAAGTTAGCTCCTTTCAAATTTGCAGATTTAAAGTTGGCATTTTTGAGGTAACAGCCTTGTAAATTTGTTCCTTTTAAATTTGCTTCTTGTAAATCAACACCTTGGAGATTTCCTAATATATAAGCTCCCTCTAAATTGGCTTTTTGTAAACAAGCTTCTAAGAGATTAACTCCTTCTAGATCAGCATTTTTGAGGTTTGCTGAACTAAGGTTTGCTTTTTGAAGTTGAGTTAAAAGAAAAAAACTATCTTGAAGATTTGCTCCCCAGAGAAAAGCTCCTTGTAATTGAGTCAATTCAAATTTGCCTCCTCGAAGGTTTGCCTCTAAAAATTTTGCTCCTTGAAGGTTGGCTTCTTTAAAATCTACATCTACTAAATTAACTTGGTCTAAATTGACTTTAGGTAAAGATAAACCTTTTAAACAAACACCTCCCTTAACAAGTTCTTCTAACGCTTTGATTCTAGCATAGCTAATGTCTAATCCTTGGGCAGAGTCGATTACTTGCCAAGCTTGATAATGGGATTTCTTTTTTCCCCACCTAATGTAAATAACTAATGCTGTAACAATGCTAATATTTTCAATAGTTCCCATAATTTGGGAGTGTTCAATTGAGTCTAGTAAAGCTTTACCCCACTCGGTTTTTTGTTCTATAGTATTTTCGATATAGATTATTCCTAAAATTAACATAATCACGGCAATTAAAACAGTAATAATTTCTAGCAAACCATAGATAAATCTAACTGTACTTCTAAGTAATCTTGCTAATTTTCGATGATTGTATAGTTGGGATAAATATTTTTTGATCGGAAGCATATTTTCACGATTATAATGAGGGTTTTGTTAGGAAAAAATAAAAATATTAGATGCACCTCATACCATGATTATTTTGTTGATATTAACAATGATATATGATTGAGATACTTCATTGTCAAGAGCCTAGTTAAGGAAGCCACAAGTCTCTAGGGGTAATTTCCTAGGGAAAACTTTGCAGAATGGAAAACGCGAATCACCCGTACAGAAGTCATAAGTTGTTTTTTTAAGGGTAATTTTGAACAACCCAATTATTTTGATGAAAATGATTTATAAATGTTGTATTAGATGACATAAATTTCCTTTTCCTAGCATTCTTTTTGATAATTTATCTAATATTATTTAACCTCTATTTATAGTAAATAATTACTTGGTAAATACATTATTTATAGACTTAAAACCGGATAAAATGCAAATTGCATATTTTCTAATTTAGCTTCACAGGCGATCGCTGAAATATCTCCGATACAATTCACAGAGAGGCATGACTGAATTACCTTGAAATTTTACTAATCCCATACTGCGTAATTTAAAACCTTCTTTTGTGCCTATAGGTACGGGGTAGTCTACAGCAATAATTTGTTTAATTGCTGTTAATAATTCTGGGTTTTCTTCAAGATTATTTAAGTGGCGACGCAGGTAGTCACAATAAGGGCCTTCTTCTGTAGGAGCGACCTGTAATAGTTTTTCTAAAGTTATTCTTTTCCGGGCAATATGATAGAGAGCTTGACGGACTAAATAAGGATGTCCTCCTACCATTGCCATTAATTCTTTTATCTGTTCTGAAGACAATTCTAAATGATGTAATTTTACCAAATTTTCTACTTCTGCCGAGTTAAGTTCTCGTAATTCTATAGGCAAACCAACATTAAAAGGTGACTGATTAATATTTAGGGGAATATAGACTTCTTTAGAATGTACAATTACTAACCTTAACTTTTGCCATACTGCCTCATTTTTGCCACGTTCATGCCAAGTTCTGAGCAAGGCAAAAAAGGAAGTAGCAATTTCTGGATGTTGAAAAACTTGGTCTACTTCATCTAACCCTAAAGCTAGAGGAGTAGAAATTTCTGACAGTAGATATCTTTGAAAATAATTTGTACATTTGTTTTTACTTCCTAAGACTCCTTGCCAATATTCAGACAATTTTTCTTCGAGACTAAGTTCATTAGTAATACTGGCACAAAACCACTGTAAAAATAGATCGAGATTAGTCAGAAATTCTTCATCTGCTGACTGAAAATTTAAACAAGCTTTCCGATATCCTTGCTGTTCAGCATAATTCAAAATTCGACTCATTAAAGAAGTTTTTCCCATCTGTCGCGGTGCTTTAACTCTAATTAATGCTCCTGGATTTAGAATAGTTTCATAACACTCTGACTCTATGGGTAAACGCTCTATATAAAAAGGAGAATTAAGTGCTACTTGACCAGAAGGAGTATCTAATAGTAACTCTTGTTGACTTGAGTTTTGGTCTTGTTTAAAAGTCAAATTATTAAAGGATAAATCAATATCTTGATTATTTATTTGTGAATTGCCTGGTTGTGTAAGCTCGCAATTCATAGGTGGTGATATTAGAATTGTTTGACATTGTTCCTGCTGTGTACTGAAGTCAGTTAATTCTAGTCTAACTTTTTGCAGAGAATTCTCTAAGTCTTCTAAGGTTAATTTAGTTGATGGTAGTTGTTGATTAATTATCCCTAAAAAATCCGACTCAAAGATTTCTTTTACCAACTGATTCTGCTGCATTTCTTGAATAAAATTAATTGCCACTAAGTTTAATAACCCATCCACATTATCTTGGAGTTTTTCTAAATATCCATCTGGTTCATTTCCCTGAAGTAATACCTCAATAAATCTTTCACATAAATTAGGAATTTTGTCTGCTGGAGGTAGAGGAATTAATAAACAACTTATATCTTCTGTAAAACTTGTCATAAATTCTACTTTGTTTAGATTTTTTAGTTCATTTCTCAACCCAAATAATTTTTGATTAACCCAACCTAAAGCTTCCCGTTTTTGCTGAGAGTGAAATGGTGAATATTGAATAAGTGTGGGAAACGAACCTCCTACCTGATTTCTATATTCAAGAACAATTTTTTCCTGTGCTTTTAGTAAAGATTTACTCGTAACTTTATATAGTTCATAATTCACAGAAGTGCTATTTTGCCGGAGGCGCTCAATAAAAGATTCAAGACTACTTTGAAAAATATTAAAATCACAACTTATATCCTGACTAACCAAACCAATAATTGCTTTTAATAAAATCCAATTAAACATCTCAGAAATAGGATCAATATTTCCCCGCAAAACCTGCAAAGCTACTGCTGCATCAGAGTAACGCTGTTTCCAATTAACCCTAACCATTTTTGTTAAAAAATTAGCCAGATTTTCACTTATATTAGGAGCTAATTTTTGCAGGTCTATTTCCCCCAATTCATCTTGGATAAAATTCCTAGGTGTAACTCCTGTTAAAGCTTGAATTGTAGTAATACCAACTGCATAAATATCGCTAGCAAATTGTGGTCTTCCTTGAGCTTGTTCCACAGGCATATAACCAGGAGTACCCACTGCAATTGTACTACTAGATTGCCCCTGAGAATTAACAACTATATTACTTACTTCTTTAACTGCACCAAAATCAATTAACATTAATTTTTCATCATGATTACGTCGCATAATATTCCCTGGTTTAATATCTCGATGAATCACCCCATTTTGATGTACAAATGCCAAAACTTCTAAAATTTCTGACAAGAAATTTTTAACTTTAGCTTCACTCCAAGGTTGGTTCATTTCTTCGTTTAAATCGTGACCTATTATTAGTTCTTGAACTAAATAAAATTCTTGATTATGTGCAAAATAAGCATACAAAGTAGGAATTTTATCGGATTTCCCAAGTCGGTTAAGAATTTCACCTTCTTGTTGAAATAACCTCTGGACTTGTTGATGCTTAATTGTTGGTTTGAGTCGTTTAACAACACACCGAGGTTTAGGATTTTCTGGTATATCTATATCTTCAGCAATATAAGTTTCTCCAAACCCACCCCCACAACCTAATTGTTCGATAATTTTGTAATGTTGTCTTAGAGTTTGATTAATCAGAGAATTATTTTCAGACATTTCAATATAGGAAGAAATTACTTCATCATTTACTATCTTATCATTCGAGATATCTACAGGGAGTAGGGACGTTGCATGCAACGTCCCTACAAAGAAATAAACATAATATAAACATAATAATAATTAACACACTACTAGAGTGCTAATTATCAACAAGGTTATTGATTTAGTGTTAATTACTTAATAATTTAAGAGTTATCTATATTATATAAGGTACAGTTTTAGATCCCCCCTAACCCCCTTTACCCGTATATCTCACAAAATCTGCGTTCAAAAAGCACATAAGCCTTGGAGGAATTAGGTTTGAAGTGAGCGATCGCCACCCAAAGAGTCCGACAGTCTGTTGTTAGATTTTCAGTTAAAATCATCACGTAAATACTGGCTCAAGAAATAACAATTAGTAGGCTTATTTTTTGATAAAATTAATCAGTTAAATAGAGAAAAAATAGAAAAAATAGAAAATATGCTATTATCAAGTTATTAAGATGAGCCGAGTAAAACTGATTTAATGATTCCTATTTATTCTCAAAAAAGTAGCCAAATGATCAACTTTGGTAAACACAAAGGGAAAGACATAATTGCCAATTTTGATGGAGGTATGATCACTTCAGATGCGGGAATTGTTTGGATAGCTGAGTTAGATAAAAGACTGGGAATTACCGAGAAGTTTGCTAAGTGGTTTCGAGATTATCGAAATCCATCTTATGTAGAGTATTCTGTTCATCATTTATTGGCTCAAAGAGTGTATGGTATTATTTTGGGTTATGAAGATGTCAATGATCATGATAAATTACGTCACGATCCAGCGAAAGAAAATTGCCTTAGAAAAACTTGATTTTATTAACTCAACTGAAGTCGGCTTGGCTGGCAAAAGCACAATTAATAGGTTAGAGTATTGTCCGGAGACTATTCTCGACCAAAAGACGAGTCGTTATCATAAAATAGAACCCAACTTGAAAGAAATTGAAAAAGCTTTTGTCGAGATTTTTTTAGAGTCTTATAAAAAACCTCCCTTAAGTATTATATTAGATATGGATGTAACTGACGACCAAGTACACGGTAATCAAGAAGGTGCTTTTTTCAATAGTTATTATCATGGAGTTTGTTATGCCCCATTATATATTTTCTGTGGGCATCATTTATTAGCAGCTAAATTAAGGTCTTCTAATGTAGATCCAGCCGAGGGAGTGTTAGACGAATTAGAAAGAATTATCAAGTTAATTAGAAGAAAATGGCCAGAGACTCAGATCCTAGTTAGAGGTGATAGTGCCTATGCTCGTGAAGAAATATTCCATTTTTGTGAAAATCAGCCCTTCGTTGATTATGTTATAGCTATGGGAACAAATAACCAATTAAAGTTAAGAACAACAGATGTTATTGAAAAAGCTAAACATGAGTATGAAGAAAAACTTGCTCCCATAACTGAATTAATGGATAGTTTTTTTCAGAAAGATGAAGATTTAGAAGAGGTGAAAGAATTAGTCCCAATTTCAACATGGTATCGTTCTATTTGTTATAAAACGGAAAGTTCTTGGAGTTGTCACAGAAGAGTTGTTACGAAAGTTTGTTATGGAAGTAATGGCTTAAAAATGCGTCACGTTGTGACATCTTTACCCGCTTCAAAAATACCACCTTCAAAACTTTATACAGAGAAATACTGCCCCCGGGGTGAGATGGAAAATCGAATAAAAGAACAACAATTAGACTTGTTAGCTGATAGAACATCAACGCAAACATTTGATAGTAATCAATTAAGATTATGGTTACACTATGAAGGCTTATGTTCTCATAAATGCTTTTCGTCAACACTGTTTAAAAAAAACTTCATTGGCTAGAGCAACTGTAGGAAGAATTCGTCTTAATCTCCTGAAATTAGGAGCCAGAATAACTATTAGTTGTAGAAGGATTATTATCGCCATAGCTAGTGCTTGTCCTGATCAAGATATTTTAGCGTTGGCGGAGCCTAGCGGCAGCTATATCGCTCAGAAGAGAATTCAAAATATTCCTGATACTGGATAAGGAGTATTTTCCAAAAAAAACTATCATAAGTTATTGACTGACTGAAACTTTTATTCAGTCCTATTTGTCGTGGTCAAATTCAAAATTAAATTACATTATTCCCTATCTTCCTCATATTTTAGACAATCAAACTCGAATTTTTTATTCATCTATCTCAGAAATTTTTATTACTCCGAAAAATCATCATTTCTCGTCTCCGAATTATGCTTATCATAAAATTTGTGAGATATGCGGGTTTAGTAAGCTATGCTTTATAAACATCTTTCTTAACATAAAACTTGACAACATAGACAAGTTATGTTTGAGTCTTGAATCGGCTTTTTCACGAGAAAAGAGTATTTTTCAATACACTTTTTTATGAATGTAGACAGAATTCTTCCTCCCCATCCTCCCCACCCTCCGACAAGGGTTTCAGGAGTTCCTTATAAGGGATAGCTTAGTAAGGGGGGAACCGCTTAAAAATGGGGGAATCTTCAAAGTCACCCTTAAAAAGGGGGATTTAGGGGGATCGTAAATAGACTTCATCTTTATAAAAAATCCTATAGAATTACTTTTGGTAATGTACATTACCTGTCCAAAAATATAACGAACAGGCAAAATGTTTGTGCTACATTTCCTATATAGCGCTACGCATTAAGGTCTTTGACATTTCTAAATCCTAAAACTCTTTATTAGTCTACTATTCCCTATTCCCTATTCCCTATTCCCTAGCGCGTAACGCTATAGAATATAATCAATAAATTTATGTTTTTTTATTCCTATTTTAATGATGAGTGATCGTCGTCACTTTTTAAAATTCTTAGGTCTAAGTTTATTGGCAACCCAACTTACTGCTGCCAATAAGCGTTTATCACCCCAACCCATCCTCAAACCACCCCGCCTTAAAATTGGCGATACTGTGGCAGTAGTTAGCCCTGCTAGCATGATTTTTAAACATGAACTCAAATACATCAACTTGGTTTTAGGGCAACAAAAATTAAAAGTCAAAGTTGCTACCCACGCTCTGGATAGATATGGATATTTAGCAGGTAAAGATAGAGACCGTGCTGCAGATATTAATGCCATGTTTGCGGATGAGGATATAAAAGCATTGGTGACAACCACAGGTGGTTGGGGTAGCAGTCGCATCTTGCCATTATTAGACTATGACTTAATTCGGAAAAATCCTAAAATTATCATCGGTTATAGTGATATTACTGCTTTGTTATTGGCGATATATGCTCGCAGTGGTTTGGTGACATTTCACGGTCCCTTTGGTACATCTATCTGGAATAAATTTTCTGTTGGTTATCTCAAAGATATACTGTTTGAGGGAAAAGCGATAACCTTACAACCTCCCCCGAATATTGTGAAAACTATTACAGGTGGAAAAGCGCGGGGGCGACTGGTGGGGGGGAATTTGTCTGTGTTAACGGCGATGGTGGGGTCGAATTTTTTGCCAGACTGGCGAGGGAAAATTTTGTTTGTCGAGGATATCAGAGAAGATGTTTATCGAGTAGATAGAATGTTGACTCATTTGAGTTTAGCTGGCATTTTGCAGCAGTTGGAGGGTTTTGTGTTTGCCAGATGTACTCGATGTCTGGATGAGGAAGATGATTTTCCCACGTTAACTTTATGGCAGGTTTTGTTAGATATTATTCAACCTCTAAGTGTTCCCGCTTGGTATGGTACAGCGATCGGTCATATTCGGGATAAATTTACAGTGCCATTAGGAGTAGAGGTAGAAATTGATGCAGATCGCGGTACAATTAAAATGTTAGAAAGTGCTGTTTTTTAAGTGGACAAAAATGTTGATTCTATTTTTTACAAAGAAAAAAATCTAAAAAACGACATCTCTGGTTTGATGTTTGGTAGTTGACAGTGGCGATGGGCTTTGATGTCACTGTGACCAGCGTATTTTTTATATAGAATCCAGTTTAAACCCACATTCCGCACGTCAATTTGTAACATTAAAAGTAGTATAAAAAAACGGTAGCGCGGGTTCGTATTTATACTGTAGATATCCTATTCATTGACCTTTCTCAGGAAAATATTAAGCATAAATAGTCAATTACTT
>JBCDJM010000231.1:0-12456 GCA_038747755.1 Cyanobacteria bacterium P01_H01_bin.35 | reverse complement strand
GAGGTAGGTTGGCCTAAAATCTATAATCTTAATAATATTTTATATGTATTATCTAATAATAGAATTTAAAAAATGTTACGATGATGCAGTATGAAAAACTACATTTACCCACTTGGGTAGCCATTATATAGTTAATAGTTATAAGTTAGGAAAAAACAAATGGCTTCAGCTACAGATAATAAAGAAAAACAAAAAGCTTTAGATTCAGTCCTAAAAACAATAGAAAAAAGTTTTGGTAAAGGGTCAATTGTCCGTTTGGGAGATGCTACCCGCATGAAGGTAGAAACAATCCCTAGTGGGGCACTGACTTTAGACTTAGCATTGGGAGGGGGTTTACCCAAGGGCAGAGTTATTGAAATTTATGGGCCAGAAAGTTCTGGCAAAACGACTTTGGCTTTGCACGCGATCGCTGAAACTCAGAAAACTGGAGGTATAGCAGCTTTTGTAGATGCGGAACACGCTCTAGATCCGACTTATGCTGCTGCATTGGGAGTAGATATTGAGAATTTATTGGTCTCTCAACCTGATACTGGGGAGATGGCTTTGGAAGTAGTGGATCACCTTGTTCGTTCTGTAGCTGTTGATATTGTGGTTGTTGACTCGGTAGCAGCATTGGTACCTAGAGCTGAAATTGAGGGAGATATGGGGGATTCTCACATGGGTCTCCAAGCTCGTTTGATGAGTCAAGCGCTACGAAAAATTACAGGTAACATTGGTAAATCTGGTTGTACGGTAGTCTTTCTCAACCAACTTCGCCAAAAAATAGGTGTTGTTTATGGTAATCCAGAAACTACTACTGGTGGTAATGCTCTTAAGTTTTATGCTTCGGTCAGACTTGATATTCGTCGCACACAAACTCTGAAGAAATCTTCAGAGGAATATGGTATTCATGCTAAGGTAAAAGTTGCTAAAAATAAGGTTGCTCCTCCGTTCCGCATTGCTGAATTTGATATTATTTTTGGTAAAGGAATTTCTAATGTCGGCTGTATTATTGACTTAGCTGAAGAAACAGATGTAATTAAACGTAGAGGCGCTTGGTATAGCTACGAAGGAAGTAATTTTGCTCAGGGTCGAGAAAAAGCCATTGCTTATATGGAAGAAAATGTTGATTTTGCCAACAAAATTGAAAAGCAAGTTCGGGAACAGTTAAGTGATGGTGCTGTGGTTTCTGCTAATTCTGTAGCACGGGTTGACGAAATAGAAGAGGATGAAGATGAGGATGAAATTCTAGAGGAAGAGTAAATTTTAGCTTTAGTTGACTGTTTTATAGTTGCGTTAATTGAATATCTAAAAAATTATGCAACTATCATTTTTTTGGAATTGGTAATTGTTAATTGTTAAATAATTAATAATTAACAATTAATGATTAGGGTTTGGGTATGGAAAGTATTAGTATTAAGGCTAGGAGTCATTTCAGTTATCAGTTATCAGTTATCAGTATCTCCTACTGAAGTAGGAGGCTTGAAATACTGAATCAATTTTTTTTCATCGCCTTTAAAGAGGAGGCTTGAGACCTTATTTTTTGGTCATAAGTCGTAGGGGCGATTAGCGTTTGTAGAGCATGACAAACGCTAATCGCCCCTACAGGAGAAACGGGTAATTTAGAGGAGCAGGACTTACGGAAAGGTACTATATATAGAGTTCAAAAACTATAGCGATCCAGTTTGGAACGCTATATACATAGTTTCTGGGTAAGTCCTAACATTTCTAAATTATCTCAATCCGATGCTAAATTTCTAGAGACCATATAACTATATTTAACTATATGAGGATTTACGCCAAGGTACTATATATAGAGTTAAAAAACTATAGCGCTCTAGTTTGGAACGCTATATACATAGTCTCTGGGCAAGTCCTAACATTCCTAAATTATCTCAATCCGATGCTAAATTTCTAGAGACCATATAACTATATTTAACTATATAAGGACTTACGCCAAGATACTATATATAGAGTTCAAAAACTATAGCGCTATAGTTTTAAACGCTATATAGATAGTCTCTGGGTAAGTCCTATTATATGACTATATTTATTTACAACCTTTATTATACTTAGGGTATATCATCAATTAGAAGTTATAAGCTTTGTAAGTCAAGGTCTTGAGCATTTGGAGTCCTTTCAAGACCAAAAGCTAAAAACTTTTGCCAGATAGCATTTGTAGATTTAATTGATGACACGCCCTAGTATATGCTCATACAAACCTGTTTTTTGATTATTTTTTCCCTAAAAAATTAAGTAACTCTCTATTCACTGTGTCGGGTACTTCTTGCTGAATCCAATGACCACAATCAGGAATAACTTTTAACCAGAAAGGAGCAGCAATTAATTTGTCTAAACCTTCTGTAAGTTTTTGACTTAAAAAATAATCTTCTTTACCCCATAAAATTAAAGTAGGTGCTGTAACTTTTTCTGACTTAGGGTTAAAGTTTTTTAGCCAGTTTTGAGGTAAAAGAAATTGACGATAGTGATTAATTGCAGCGACTAAAGCTCCTGGTTTTTCCAAAGCTGCTTGATAAATCTGAGTAATTTCAGTAGTAAAAGCACTTTTACGAATTGCTTGTCCTTGAAAAATTCCTTTGATAAATTCTCTTAAGTTTTGCTGGATTAGCCATTCAGGAATTCCTGGAACTTGAAAAGCTAATATATACCAACTTCTGCGTATTTGATCTACATTTCCTGCCAATTCTTGAATTAGTTTTTGTGGATGAGCTGCATTCAAGATTGCTAGACGGTTTAAGTATTCAGGAAATTTTTGAGCTAGATGCCACGCGATCGCTCCTCCCCAGTCATGGCCAACAATATGGGCTTTAACATAACCTAAGCGTTCAATTAGGCCGCGAATGTCAGCAGCTAAAGTATCTAAGTCATAACCATTATCTGGTTTGTCCGAATCATTGTAGCCGCGTAAATCTGGGACTACCACTTTGAAATGACGCGCCAATGCAGGCATTTGATACCGCCAAGAATACCAGAATTCTGGGAAGCCATGAAGGAGTATGACTAATTCTCCCTCACCTTGAGTAACACAATGTAGGCGAATATTATTAGTGTCTACAAAAAAATGTTGCCATTGAGATTCTAGAAGACTCATAGTTTGCAATTAATTCTCCTATCTTGCCAGACGTTTTTATACTTCGGTTAGTAGTAATTTGTGTCCAGCTAATGTTAAATTTTTAACTTATCTATACCTATAGATTAACATCCGGTTAAGCCACATTGTCAGGTTATATAGACAAGTACCTTTTTCTGTCTTGGTTACAGCAATTATTAGGTTGCCAATTTTTATACCTATAGGACTTACCCAAAGAAACCCGGTTGCTAGGAGAAATTCTTTGTTTGAACAATTATAGATATAGGAAAAAACTGGGTTTCTGGATTCCCATCCTTGAGTCCTGACTTAGTTATTTGTACAAAAGTTTACTAACATAGCTTTTCAGCTTGTAGTAATTTCACACACATTAATCGGGTAGAGCTATAAATAATTCCATCAATTACCAAAGGCCAAAAAAGTCATCCATTAGCCTTGATTGATTCTTGGTTTTTCTTGTAGGGAATTTATATATAGGAGTCCTATTCTATTTGTGTATAAAAATCTTACCGCTTTTAGGGAACAGGGAACAGGGAATAGGCGGGAGTTTCAAGTTTTTTATCTACTTTTTGATTACCCGCTACTTATTTAGGATTGCTATATAGATACAATCAATTTATAGAACTGTTATCTATCGGTTATACAAGTTTCAAAAAATACTCTCTATTAGTATTTTCTTGAAAGAAGTCAGGAGTGATAATAACTAATTCACGAATTATCGATTCGTAGCATTTTTCTTGATTAGAGTCAAACTGCTGTTAATGGACTAAACACAGTTCCATAAGTTTAATAAATTCTTTTTCTGCCAATGAATTTCAATTACAGTTCTATGATTGGCAGGAAGTCCATTAAAAGTTTTGCATCTATAATCTAATTAACTATCTGTTTTGAATTTAGTATTACAAGCACAGGCTCTAAGCCCGAATAAATTGTTAACTAAATGGCCTTATTCAGGCTTAGGTCTTCCTGCCTCAGTTGATTAGGCTTTTGACAAGGTTGAATCTGATTTTTGACCAAATTAGATAGTTCTTGTAGTTGGCTAATTGCTTCAGCTCCTTCTAATTTCATTAATTCACGGTCATCTCGCATTTCTGTCCATGTAATTCCATAATCTGATACCAGAAAGCGAATCAGATGATTTTCTCCTAGACTGACCATAAATGATGCACTATTCCTTTGACCTCCACAAGTGTAACAGGATGCCAAATATCCTCTATTTTCTAGCACAATTGCTAGAGCTTGTAAATTCATTACTAGGTCCTGTACAAATTGACGATGTTGTTCTGCAAGTCTATGAAACACAATTATCCTCCTATCACCACAACCCTAAGATGTTAGACAATGTTTAAGTTTTTATAAAAATTTCTTGTTTAACTTTTGAAATAGTATAAACCCAATTATCTTTTATCGCATATCTCTAAAAATAGCAAAATGGCCTTTAATGCCATATCTTTATAAGTTAACTGATAGGATTTTTGAGCAAAGTATCAACCACAACATTCAGCTAAATGCTTGTATTTTCTAAACTCAAGCAATTAAATTTAGCCTCTCAGATGGGGGATTGAGAAACTCAAATTGGGAAATTATATAAATAATTAATTATCCCTATAAGTCAAACAGTATCTAGATAAATTAATAGCTATAAGCGATAGTTATTAATCGCAATCCGATGGTAATTTTATTTAACCCAATAAAACTATAAGTTTTTCGAGAGGTTAATTGCTGTGAATTTGCAATTATTGGAGAATTTGTATAAACAAAATATTTAGACTCAATCAGGATTTTAGGGATATAAAATCATGTTGAGGGTGATTGATTTTGTTAATTTTAGTCTGTTTGAGTTACTTCAAGTTATAAATAAATGTTTACTTTAGCTACCCAACTTTGAATATTTGATTTTGTCAGTTGTTTTTGACACCTATTCATTAGGAGTTAATCTGCGATATAATTTATAATTATTGACGACAAAATAATATCACAAATTTTATGTGTGTTTATTTTCTATTTAATAGATAGCAATAAATTTAGCTAAATATGCATACTGCTTTTGGCTGAATTATCAGTGCATATTCATTAATTGGATTAAGTCAAGTTCTTGGGAATATTTTTGATAATCTTAGCAAGAAAAGTGATTTTATTAATCCTTACCTAATTAGGAATTAGGAATTAGTTAATATTTTTTTCTAACTTTTATCTAGTTTCATAGACCAAGAGTTATTCAACTTGCCACCATCCAAAAGCAGGACCGATAAATCTAACTGTTAACCAGCCAAAAATAAGGAATCCAATCCCAATCCATGCACCAGTTGTAGTTAACTGTATAAATTGTTCACTTTGACTTTTAGTAATTGGCAGCCAAGAAATAAATCGTGATTCTTGACCGTAATCTTCTCCCAGTGCTTCTTTACGACGCTTTGCTTCACCCATAAATTCTCTCAATCTTTATTCAGTAATTTATATCTAGATCATAACAATAATTATTAGTAAAAATAAAGCTCAGTTTGTTAAATCTATTTAAAAAAAGTATCGAAAAAGTTTACTTTAAGAATTAGTTCTTAATCTATTTATTAATCAATTAATACTAACTAGGGCTTGCTGAATAAGTCTTTTAGTAGGAGGGAGGAGTCAACGCACCCCTAACCACTACTGGGAGGAGAAGTCAGGAGGAATGGGAATTATAAAGTAGGTAGTCAGAAAAATAGTCCCTTAATTTTTCTGACTTATCCAAGCTAAAATCCTAACTTTTTAATCTTTTTAGACCAAAAACTTTGCACTTTTTCCAGACCCAGAAATGTTAAGACCTTTATATGTCAATAGTTTGAGATTTATTCAGCAAGCTCTAAATAATACACCAATTTGCTTGGAGTTGAATATTAATCCTACTCCCTACTCCCTATTTCCTATTCCCTATTCCCTACTCCCTTCTTCAAGTTAACCATGTAGTATCTAAGTAATCAATTTTGGCAAAGGGACTAAGAGCTGCTAAAACTTGCTTGCCATAACTACGATGAATTACACGATTATCTAACACAGCAACGACACCTTGAGATTCTCGCACAGAAGCAATAGCACGTTGCAACTCTTGTAGTGCCTTTGGTAAAAGGTATAATCTAAACCAATCTAAACCCCGTTGCTTATAAAAATTTACTCGTCCAGATACTAACGGATGTTCCAAAGATGGAAGGGGTAAAGTAGTAATTATTAATAATTTAGGTGCTTTGAGTCCTCTTTGATGTTCTTGCCAAAATTCCCAACCAGTAATTAAAATTCCATTTTCTTCAGGAGAAGCAGTTTCCACTTGAACTTGGGAACCAAATTCAGAGGCCAAAATAGCACCTACCTGATTTTTCAGTGGTACATCTCCGATCAGGATTACTATTAATCCATCAATAGCAGTGGAACTGATGTACAATAAAGTCTGAATTTTTGCAATTAATGCTGGTTGAAATTGAGGTGTATTCGGCATTGGTAAGCCATTGGGCAAATATAGTTGAATCATTTCATTGCGACGATCAGGAGAAAATTTAACACAAGTCAGATCCCCTAGTCCCATCATTTGTCTATAGCTATCAGCTTTTGTTTCTAGATCTAATGCTCCTCCAATAATCACAACAGGTTGTTTAGTCCAAATATTCTGGAGAGCTTCAGATAAATCATAAGGAGTACAGTACAAAGAAAATGAGCCTCTCTGGCGATGAATTTCTGCCCACCTTAGTTGTCCATTGCTTTGCCATTGAAACCAAAAATCATTATTCAAATGATTACTATCTAATTCCTTGTTTCCTGAAGGCAATGACAAACTTTCGATGAGATTTTGTAAAATCTTTTGCTCATGTTGTTCAATTAAGTAGCAACTGTAGGGGTTAGCTGGATGTTGGAAAAGCGATCGGGTTAAGTTTATTCTTGTCTGACGAATTAAGTCAGTTTGAGCAGAATAAACTTCCATTAATTGATTCCAGTCAGTAGGTAAAAAGCTAGTGGTTAAATAATTGTGTACCCAAGTTTCTAAATTATCAGCCCAATCAATAATTGTCGGAATACCTTTAAAAAACTGGTCATCCTGCCATTGGCTAACTAACCAAGCTTCGGGCGTTATCAGTAGTAGTCCATTAAAATCAGGATTTTGTAGCGGATAGATTTGGATTGCTTTATGAGGAATTGATGAACTAATCTGAGAGTGGTTTGCCAGTAATCTAGGAATTTCAACAGCAAGTAAATGTTCTTGTACTGGCTGAGGAGCGACTAATATTGTTTTTCTTGGCCACATTAAGATTGGTAGCAGATAACTTAACTGATATTGTTGATTATGGCTACCTGGTGGAGAAGCTGTTTGAATTAAAGCACTACGTCCCAGTCGCAAAGCCCTTGCTACTAGCCGTGCCATCGTTAAATTATGAGGCCAGTAAGGTTG
This sequence comes from Cyanobacteria bacterium P01_H01_bin.35, assembly GCA_038747755.1. Lineage (GTDB taxonomy): Bacteria > Cyanobacteriota > Cyanobacteriia > Cyanobacteriales > Microcoleaceae > Trichodesmium. The sequence continues at coordinate 4,957 of JBCDJM010000231.1, read as the reverse complement.
ATTTTGCGATTGTAGGAAATTCAGTAGGGATTGATGGACTTCTACTTCGATCACAGATTTTAACCAAAGTGATAAAAGCTATTAATAAAATCAGCTACCTTATTATCAGGGGGTAAAGAGAATTTTTGTTCATCTATATTTTTACAGATTTTTTTCCCAAAGTCTGGATTGTTACTTACTACTAAACTCTTACCACTTGAATTATTTAAAATTAACTGAGTAGGGGCTGAAAAAAAAGTAATCTTGCGTCTAACAGAGTCAATAATTTTTTTTATTCTCTGATTTTTTTTGATGATTTGTTCCATGCCAATTTCTAATTCTAATATTTTGGCATTGATTTTTTGTAAAGGATGATTTTTGACAATTTCTATAATATTAACTTGAGCTTTTTTTGCATCAGCAAAAGGTAATATCACTATAAATGCTAGTATAAATAACAGTTCATCGCTGTCTACTCTAAAATTTAAAATAGTTCTTTGGTAGTTAACTTCAATACTGGGAGGACGATTAATAAAATCGTAATCCTTAGCCAAGTGATAGTAAGTTGTAATAAGAGCCACATTAGCTTTCAAGTCTAAAGTTGAATCAATAATAATTTGAACTATTGGGGATTTGTGGTTAAAAAATCTTTTGGATTCTGCTGATGATTTAAAGTGATAAACTTGACTACGATCTCCCTCCGGACTAACATCAATCCATTCACAAACAATATCTTCAGCTTTAAGATTTAATCTAGGAACTTCATAAAGTTTTGCTCCCGTTAAAATTGCTCCTGATAAATCTACTCCAACTAAATCAGCTCTAACTAAATTTGCTTCAGTTAAATCAGCATGAACTAGACTAGCATTAGTTAATTTTGTATTAGTTAAATTCGCTCCGCGAAGATTAGCTCCACTTAATTTAACATTACTAAGGTCAGCATCAGTTAAGTCAGCTCCATTGAGAATAGCCCACCTCAGATTAGCCCCATTAAATGTAGCATTCCTGAGATTAGCCATACTTAGGTGTGTCTGTCTCAATTCAGCATTGGTAAAATTAGCCCCTTCAAGATCCGCTTTTGTCAAATCTGCATTATGCAAATCGGCTTTTTCTAGATTAGTTCTTTGTGCTAAAGCAAATCTGAGATTTACACCACTTAGGTTAGTTTCACTTAAGTTTGCTTCTGTGATATGTGCTTCTCTCATGTCAGCACCACTGAGATTGGCTCGACTAAGATTAGCTAGAGTTAATTCTACTCTAACTAATTCTCCTTTAACTAAGGTCGCTTCTATTAATTGAGCTTCACTCAGATTAGCTCGGACTAGATTGGCCACATTGAGAGTTGCTTGATTTAATATAGCCTTTTTCAGATTGGCACTACTAAGGCGGGCTATATTGAGATTAGCTTTAGTAAGATTAGCTTCACTGAGATTTGCACCACTGAGATTACAAACAAATAAAGTAGCATTACTGAGATTAGTTTTGCTCAAGTTCATCTGACTCAGGTTGACTTCTGTCAAGTTAATGGCAGCAAAATTTCTTTTTCCTTGTGCATATTTTTTGACTAATTCGTATCTTTTTAATATTTCTTCTGACATTTTTTATTAAGTAGTAAAGTTTACTAGATATAGCAATTCTTATACTGGTGATGTAGGAAATTCTAGTGATTTTTTTTCTTTTTTCTCGATGAATTAAGAGGTTTTATACATTAATTTTTCGCTAAGTAGTCGTGCTTTTAGGAATTTCCTAGTTGAGATAGCAAATAGGAAACACTTAACTGGGAATAGGGAGAAATAATTGATAATTAATCAATTTGGCTTTATTGCCTTCTATTTCAAGAGAAAAAAAGTGCTAGGAGATTTCCTTAGATTAAATTCCGTTATGGTTTTCATTGAGGTAATTATCCATTATTCATTATCAATTATCAATTAATGAAAGATTTATCACTATGAGTAGCATAAATTACAGTAGTTTTCATTCTAGTAGAACAAAGTAGGGACGTTCTATGGAACGTCCCTAAAAAGCTGTTATTTTGACTATGTACTTCATCTACCTGAAGACTTCCATAATATATTGATTCAGGTGTTTTTCCCTAATATACTTCTCCAAAAATGAAAAATCAAATCAATTCTTATCCATAAATTATCAATTAATCCCTCCTGTTCCCTGTTCCCTCTTTTCTGGAGATGTCTAATACCTAACACTAAATATCACTTATATTTGTTATGTTTTCTTTGTTACTTGCTATGGGGAAATAGTAACTTATGACTCCAAAATTATGACTTTTGACTAAGTACATGTGTGGCAGAACTTTTGAGATGTGGTAACAGACATTTTTTCAAATTAGTTTTTTGCTTTGATTAGCTCCAAATTTTACACAGTAAAATCCAGTTATTCAACAAAATTTTTGACGAATAATACTAAGCTTTTATGAAATTGTTGACGATCTATAAAAGAGTTGACTAAGTATTCTTGATTTATGTCTTTTTTGACTAAAAAATTAGATATTGCTTCGCTATAATCTAAACTATTTGTCAGACAAAAATCTTCTCCTATTGAATTAACTATCTTAATTTTTATAAGGGAACTAAAAAACTTTAAATTTTGTATTTTAGCAGGTTGAGTATTATTAGCTTTTAGTTCATCAATTATTCTTTTCATTTTATTAAGGCTTACCCTAATCTTAGCAAAACGATTTGATGTTCTAACATCTAAATTTCTATAGTAGTCTTGGGAAATTTGCTCGATTAATTCTAAAAAATAATTTTGAGTTAATGTAGATACTTTAAATGGATAAATCATCAAATATGCGGTAGGAAATAACTGCTCATCTTTATCTACTCGAATTGATAGTATAGTTTTTTTATAATTTACTTCAATATTAGGAGGTAATCCCAAAAGATTATACTGTTTATAAATTTGACGATAGATAGCAGCTAAAGCCAAATGAGAATCAGGATCTAAAGGTGCATCAACCGTAACTTTTACAGTTGGTTGACTAGCATTAAAAAAAAGCTTAGATTGCTCTGGAGTAAAGTTGATAATTTTGCTACCATCACCATTGACACTCATATCAACCCAATTACAAGTAATATTTTCCGCAGTTATCCTAAATCGTGATACTCCATAAAGCTTACTACCTGTGAGGGTCGCTGATGTTAAATCTACCCCTTCACAACTAATATGAATTAAATTACTTTTGGTTAAATCAGCATTAACTAAAACAGCGTTAGACAAATTACAATTATGCAAGTTTGCCCCATATAAATTTACGCTATTAAGTATAGCTGAATCAAGATTTGCTCCACTCAAATTAGCTCCTGTTAAATCAGCCTCTGTTAAATTAGCTCCTTTAAAATTAGCTTTACTCAAATTAGAGAGAGAGAGATTAGTTTGTGTAAGTGCAGCATTATTAAAGTTCACTCCTCTCAAATCAGCTTTACTAAGATTTGCTCTATGTAAATTAGCTCTTTCTAAGTTAGCATTGGTTAGACAAGAACTTCGTAAACGGGCAGAATGTAAATCTACTAATTGTAGGTTAGCTTGTGTTAAGATAGCTTCTCTTAAATCAGCCTCTGTTAAATTAGCACCTTTGAGATTAGCATTGCTCATATTTACACGAATTAACTCTGCTCGAATTAACTTAGCTTCAATTAATTCAGCATTGCTTAAATCAGCTTGAATTAGGTTAGCAAGATTGAGATTTGCACCGTTAAGTTTGGCATGGGTTAGATTAATTTTAGTAAGTCTAGATACATTTAGTTTTGCTCCATTGAGGTTAGCTTCACTAAGATTAGCTTCATTGAAATTAGTCAGATTTAATACTGCTTGACTTAAATTAATCTGATTAAGATTAACTTTGCTAAGATTGGCTTCACAGAGAATAATACCTGTAAAATTTTTTTCTCCTTTTGTGTATTTTTGAAGTATTTCTTCTCGATTCATACTTTTATAATATATTTTAAACTTGATTTTCTTGGTCGTAGCATAGATTTGAATAGCTAAAATATACTATTTTTACTTTGCTGTATTTCTAGGAAAATAAAAAAATAAAATCATTGATATTGCTTGACTTTTTTTTTACATTATACAGTCTATTCTATGTAAATGTCGTACAGTGATTCTAGTAGATTACCCTAAAAAAATGAATTGTTAATTCGATACTTCAAAAACTCATATTCAACCTACTGCTACTGTAGGTCATATACCACATAATGCACTGTAATATTGTATTCATTTAATTTAAAATACTAAAAAATATTGAATTTATGTAGAGATTTTGTATGCAATATTTTCTATTCATAATCAATTTACTATAAGATTATACCTGTTTAATAAATGTTGGCTACAAATCAGGTTAATTAGCTTGTCTCTGATTATGAATACTTCTTTTTTGTAAACAGTTATATAATTTTTATTGGTTCTTTCTCACTTTTTCCAACTTCGGTTCTTCATTCTTTCTTAGCTGTATTATTTCCAATATTCTTTTTTGCAAATTATCTTATATGAGAACACGACTTTTATTAATGAAATGCCTACCAAAAATCACCCTTGAAAGAGAAAAAAATAATAGCCTATAAAGTAGTTATTCAGAGTTATTTTTCCTCAAAAACTCCTCTCTAGAGATTAAATTTATGATAAGCATTCAGCCGTCAGCTCTCAGCTATTACTTTTAGTGCGTATAGGAAAGCTTTATTATACCAATTTCCATTAACGCTATACTTTGATAAAACTTCAGTTATTAGGTAATTAAACTAAGGTAATTACTTTTTTGTTAGAAAAGAGCAAATTTAGCATTAATTAGGGTTTGCTGATTAAATATCCAATCCTTTTCAGGTAAAACTTTCAGCCTTTTTAGGTATTGAAAAAATCCCAGCTTTTAGGTCTGTGCGGTTCAAAAATTTAGTATTTTGGGCAGACAAAGACAGAAAAATTGAGGAACAGTTCTTACTCCTACCTCCTCACTCATTCCCGCTTC
>JBCDJM010000230.1:0-12521 GCA_038747755.1 Cyanobacteria bacterium P01_H01_bin.35 | reverse complement strand
GGTTTATACCTTAATTTTTCAGTAATTTGGGAAATATGAAATAAAAAATAACATAAATAACTATACCTCAGTAACTTGAGAAACGCTATAATATTATTTTTATTTTAATATATTAGAGTTTGATAGAATAGACATAATTATGAATATAAACTCAAAAACCTAAAAATGTAGTCCGACAATTGTGAACTTACCTGATTTATACTCCAGAATCTTTTTGAGAGTTATGTAAGATAGTAAAGTCAAACAAATCCTGAATCACCAAGGGGTAAAACCCATAAACAAAACCAGTATTTTAAAATTAATTATTCGATCAATATAAATATAAATGATGAATCAAGAAGAAAAATCAAAACATAAAGAAAATTCCAATGAAGAAAATCCTTTGATTGAGTCAATCAAAACTATTGGACTTAGCGTGATTTTAGCCATAGGAATTCGTCAATTTGTTGCCGAAGCACGTTATATTCCTTCTGGTTCGATGCTACCAACATTGCAAATTAATGACCGGTTAATTATAGATAAATTGGGTTATCAATTTAAAGAGCCAGAAAGAGGAGATATTGTAGTCTTTAACCCAACAAATGAACTTAAAACTCAGTATAAAGATGCTTTTATTAAACGGATAGTTGGATTGCCTGGAGATCGAGTAGAATTGAAGAATGGAAGAGTATATGTTAATAATCAAATAGTAGAAGAAACTTATGTTGCTTCAGATTTGAATCCGGCAGAACTTGAGGCAAGAAAAGTTAACCACCAACAAACGAGAATAGATGTTTGTCCTCCTGATAAAAGGTTTCTTTCTCAAGCTGTGACAGTTGCTCCAAATTCCTATTTGGTTATGGGGGATAATCGTAATAGTAGTTATGATGGGCGATGTTGGGGTTTTGTACCTTATGAAAATATTATTGGTCGAGCTATATTTCGCTTTTGGCCTCTTGATAGTCTTGGTACAATAGATGAATTACCATTGTACAAATGAAAGTTATTTCAGTTATTAGACATCTCCAGAAAAGAGGGAGTAGGAGTTAGGGGGAAAGATTGATAATTTCTGTGGAATAATTTATTTTTTTTTATTATTGGAGAAGTTTATAATAGCAATCCTAAATAGATTGTAACATTTTTATCGTGGGGGTTTGGTCTCCAAACCCAAGGGAAAATAGGATTTGGAGACCAAACCCTTACAATTTTTTTTCACAAATCATTTATGATTGCGATATAGTTATTTAGTTGAAGCAAGTTCATGGGGTTATTTCAAGAAATGTAAGCATTCAGCCGTCAGCTATTAGCTATTGTTTTTGGTTTTAAATTTAAACCCCACCCTTAAGACTATACTTTATAAACATCTTTCTTAATATAAAACTCTATAATGGATAGCTTTAAGACCTGGATTTTATTGCTGATAGCTGAATGCTAATAGCTGAATCCTTACCAAGAAATACATCTGAGTAAAAGTCTGGAAAATTTTCCTCTAACCTAAACATTTGCTTCAGAAAAAATATAAATTAGAGCCTGGGTGAGAAAAATTGCCCAAGCAAATATATGGAGGCGATCGCTCACCTACCCTAAAAAAATGATTTTTCTAAAGGTTAGTATTGCCACAAATACTATAATAATTACTTGCACAGCACAACAATTTACAATGCCAACTTCAAAGTTAAACAAGCCGACACCACTATATAATATGTATAAAAATTAGTTGAATTTAAAAATCAGACTCTAAATTAACTAGAACCTTGAGGTTCATTATCATCTAGTTCCGTATCTCGGAAATATTTGCGAATAATTTCCACATCAGGCTCTGTCTCAATCCACAGGCGAGCACCACCTGCTTGACTTCTGTTAGGTTTATGAGGTCGATAGACGATTTTGCAATTTCCCAGAATTTCTACTTCGTGGCAACGGTCATTTCTGTCTCCTTGTTTAACAGAAATAGCTGGAAAAGATGTGCCGTGGTCTCGGTTATGGTCAATTTCTCTTCGCAGCACATGGATAAAAGTATTGCCTGTACGGAATCCTTTATTCCAAGTTCCTTCAGGACCTCGACGACCAGGAGTAATTTCTGGCATGCCTCGACTATTTAAAGGAATTACCCAGAAGCGTTTGACTTTTTTCGCTCCTTTCAAGCGACCTTGCCTCAAAAGTAATCTTAGTCGAGCAGTAGAAATATTTAAAAGAAATGCTGCTTCTGTTGTACTAACTCTCGTAGGTTTAGTTTCAGTGTTTGTATCTTTCATAAACTGTTTCGGAACATATAAGGGGTAAACTAGATAACCATTTACCATCAAACCACAAATGATTTAATTTGACAATAATTTTTGATTTTCCAGTATTTACTTAGGGCTTGCTGATTAAATCTGTAAGTATTCAAAGATAAAGGCTTGATCTTTCTGGTCGAAAAAAGTGCTTGGTTTTCAGTTTAAAACCCTCAAAAAGTTAGGATAAAAGGCAGAGAGGTATAGAAAAATCAAGGGAAAATTATTCCTTCTACTTTCTCTTTAATCCCCACACCTTCTACACTTCCTACCCTCCCTACACTCTACTTTTTTGAGTAAACTCTACTTAAGGCTTGCTGATTAAATCTTACAGCATTGACAGATAAAGGTTTTAGCCTTTTTAGTTCGGGAAAAAGTAGCTAGTTTTCAGCTCTTTATACTCAAAAAGTTAGGATTTTAGCGAAGATTGAGCAAAAAAATTACTCCCTTACTTCCCCGCTCCCGTAGGGACGTTGCATGCAACGTCCCTACCCTTAAAAAAGACTTTTTCAGCAAACCCTACTTACAATATTAATCTTAGTAGGAAATTTTATAATTACCCAAAATTTCAACTAAATTCGGAGAGCTGCACAAAAAGTCATATCCTTTAAAAGTCAAACTCCAGGACACAGCCTTGAATTTGTTTTCCTAACCAGGGTGTATTGATAGAACGAGATTTCAAAGTTTGCTTTTGTACGACCCAAGTTTCTTGAGGGGCAAATAGGGTAACTTCCGCTGACTTTTGAGGTCTTATTTCTCCAGGACTTAATCCTAAACATTTGCTAGGAGTCGTACTTAATACCCTCCATAAATCTAAAGCCGACAACTGTTCAGTTTCCACAAAATTCTGCCATAGTAAAGGTAAAGCTATTTCTAGTCCTACTACTCCTGGAGGTGCTTCAGAAAAAGCAACAGTTTTCTCTTCATAAGAATAAGGAGTATGGTCAATAGCAATAGCATCTAAAACCCCATCCTTAATACCTTGAACTAAAGCCAAGCGATCGCTCTTATTTCCTAGAGGAGGTTCTAAACGTAAATTCGGGTCATAAGGAAGAAACTCAGTGTCTAAAGGAGACTTACCCTCTATAGCTTGAGTATCTAACAATAAGTGCATCCAAGTCGTACTAGCAGTAATAGGTAAACCCCTACTTTTAGCAGTTCCAATCAACTCGACACTCCGAGCAGTAGAAACTCGCATAATATGAACCGGAGTACCAATAGCATCTACCAACTCTAACACAGCAGCCAAGGCAGAACTTTCAGCCATAGTCGGAACCCCAGGCAAACCCAAACGAATAGAATCATACCCCTCTCGCATCACCCCATTACCTGCCAACCCAGAATTATTGCAAAACAAAGCAACAGATTTATTCAGAGGTTTCAAATATTCCAAAACTCGCCGTAACAAACCAAGATTTTCCAGAGGCAAACCATCAGCAAACCCGACAACTCCCGTTGTTGCTAATTCTCCCAACTGAGTCATTTGCTCACCTTTTACACCTTGGGTAATAGCACCCCAATAATAAAGGATAGGAAAAGCAGACCTATTAGTTGTCTGAGTTGCCAAATTTTGTAATCTTGCCAAACCAGCAGGATTATCCAGAGGTGGAAAAGTATCGGGCAAAATTGCTAATCTGGTAAAACCTCCTGCTCTAGAAGCTTGGATTAGAGATTCTATAGTTTCCCGTTCCTCAAACCCTGGTTCTCCACTATGACAATATAAATCTACCAAACCAGGACCTAAAATTAATCCCCGACAATCTTGAATATCTGTTTTAGTAGGGAACTCAGAAATATTTTCCTCAACTGCTGCTATGTGTCTATCAATAATTAAAACATCAGCAACTCTGTCTGTGTAGGAAATAGGGTCTAATATTCGGACTTTTTGAAGTAGTTTGCTGTTCATTTAAAGTCAGAAGTCAGAAGTTAGTTGACCAGTTATACCAATTACCATAAACTTTGCTCTATTTGAATTTTATATTTCACACATATCATTTGTTTGAGTAAATGTCTAATATTCGGTAACTTTGGTTATGAAGAAAAGTGATTTTGCCAGCTCCGAAGTATAGCAAGAATCAATGATCATTGGTATTAGTAGACAGACACGCCTTAAATGGTGCGTTAGAAAAAAATAGTTAAACTTTGCCACAACGAGAATTATAGAAAAAAATGTATATCAATTAAAACTCCTGAAAAATTAGTAGTCGAGTTTTTTTGAGAGAACGGCTTTTCTTTTGCAGATTACACGATTCTCATTAATAATTATAAGGATTGATGAAAGCAAAAATTTTTGGGTAATTTAAAACACCTCCAATAATTAAAAAAAAAATCAATTATCGGACAAAAATAATCAACTATTTATCCCTACTTTCTACTTCTTGTTTTCTATATATTTTTATTTATATTCTTCCCAAGTTTTACCTTGTAATTTTTTGGCTAAATCTTTAGCGTCATTCACATTACCAATATCAAAGTTACGAATATCAAAGTATCGTTTACTGCTTTGCATACCTCCAGGGGTACCTTTACGAAAATCTGTTGGATGTAAATCGGTTAGTAAAAATACTCGTGCAGGATACCATGAATCATCTACATAACTACGACTAATTTTGGCAGTTTCAGCTAATTCTTCATCAGATTTATTAACATTTTTCCACTTAATAGAAAATTCTTCTTCTGACTCAAGATCCACAACTGCTTCAATTTTAGCAACCCAGTCTACTTGTTTATTTCGATATACTCCCAAATAAAGACTACGATGATGACTATATGAACCACCTTTGGCTGTACAAACATATATATTATGCTTAATCACATTATCATAAGTTCCAGCACAATTAACAACATCTAGACGATATTTCCAAGAAGGTAACAAATTTTCTTCATTAAAATACTCTTCTAAATCATTAATCGCATCGACTAGATTTTTAGGTGAATTACTCAGTTTTATTGAGTCTAAAAAATCTTCAAAACTAATTTGTAAAAATAAAATTTTATCTGCTTCAGCAGTTTTTTTGACATTATAAAAAGCAGGAGTGTTAGGTTCATATTGTTCATAGTTACCAAGAGCAATAAGAACTTTTTTTCCTTGCCTTTGTTTGAGGTATTCTAGATGACGTAATAGTTGCCCTTCATCAAAATTATTTCCTCTTTTTGTTTCAATAAAAATAGAGAAAGGTTCTTGAGTAATTTCCCCATCAGGAATGCTTTGTTTTCTTCTTACTTGTTGGCTAAATTGTACTCCAATTTTTCCAGATAAACCTTCACCCAATAGTTCGCTTAAAACTTCTGATAAAAATTTGGGATTTTCCTCATAGAGCATTTTGAGAATTAGCAGACAATGGTTTGTAGTCTGATTTTCTCTTTGAGAATAGGAAGGAAAAAGGCGAATATTTCGACTCATTTGATTTTATTTTTCATTATTTGAAGATATTTATTACAGCAAGGAACAGGAAACCGCTGGAAAAATATTTCAGCTATCTTAAGATTAATTATCTTTAGGTAATAAGTAATAAATAGAATCAGGACTTATGTAAAGAAACCCGGTTTCTAGGATAAATTATTGTCTTTAACAATAAACATCTACGATATATCCGGTTTCTGGATTCGCCCGTATAAGTCCTGTAGAATATTCCTTGTGGAAATAAACCCCGTTTCTTGTCTGACCAAGAAATAAGGTCTCAAGCCTCCTCCTTTTCAAGGGGATGAAAAAAATAAGCTTCAGTATTTCAATGCCGATCCAATAGCTAGGAGATACTGATAACTGATAACTGATAACTGATAACTGAAATTACAGCGCCCCCGCTGCAGTTTTGTCAAGAATACCACCGGACAAATGAGAAGTAATGTTCATTACCTCCAATACCGGAGGTCCATCTGGACCTTGAGGATAATCAATTACACTAACCGCTCCATTACCCTGCTTAAAATTCCAGAAATGTTGGGGTTCCAAACCAAATAATTGAGAAAGAATAGCCTTATTAATAGCATCATGGGCAACTACAATACCAACACCAGAAACCGACCGAATAATCTCTTTCCAAGTAACCAGCGCTCTTTCCCAAACTTGCTGTAAATTTTCCCCCTTTGGCATTTGTACCGTTTCTGGAAATTCTTTCCACTGCTCCAATAACCCAGGAAAACCATCTTCAATTTCTGACTCAAACTTTCCTTCCCAGAGACCGTGACTAATTTCCCATAAACCATCATATAACTTTAACTCTACATCTGGGTGATGCTGCAAAATAATCTCCGCCGTTTCTTTCGGACGTAACATCGAACTACTTACAGCAAAATCTAGATGTACATCCTTGAGAAACTCGGCAGCTTGGCCAGCTTGCACCCGACCATTATCATTAAGTGGTACATCAATTTGTCCCTGAAATTTACCATCTCGATTCCAGTCAGTTTCACCGTGGCGCACCAGTAATAACCGGGGACCTTTATGTTGATCTCTAGGTTTAGGAAACTTTTCACCAATCTGAGTCGTGAGATTCATTGATTCTAACTGTACAGCTCCTCCTGGCTCATATTCTCCAGAAAAAGATGGATAAGGAGGAGTAAAGTTTAGTATATTAACCCCACAATTAGATTGTTGAATTGAGTGGTAATAAGATGGTTGTATTCCCAAAGCTGTAGAAATGAGGCAGCGATTAATGCCATTATGAGCTACAACCAGAACAGTTTTATGAACATTGCTAGTCAAAATTTCAGGCCAAAACTGATGAGCTTGGTCAAACAGAGATAATACAGGAAAATGCTTGATTTGACTCTCTGGTGTTGAAACCTCCATACAGAGTTCGTGGGGACGGTTTTTCCATAAACTATAATCTTCTGGATATTTATCAATTACCTCTTCACGCAACATTCCTGCCCACAAAGGTAAATCAATTTCTCTTAAGTTTTCCTTGATTTTGATTGGTGGAGGAGAGTCCAAACAGGAGCAAATAATTTCAGCAGTTTGTTTAGCTCTTTGTAGAGGACTGCTATAGATAGCATCAAACTTTATGTTTTGAAGAGCTTCACCTACCTGACGAGCAGTATTTTTGCCTGTCTCTGTGAGAACTGACTCATCAAGGCGACCTTGAATTCGACGTTCTATATTATAGGTGCTTTGGCCATGACGCACAAGGATAACACGGGTACTCATCGATAATTTAGGTTATAGGTTGGTTGGGAACTTTGCAACAGAGAGAATTTTACATTGTTTTGGGTTTTGTAGCTGAAGTCAAAAGTCAAAAGTGAAAAGTCAAAAGTGATAATATAGTTGGAAAACTTTCACGCTACATTAATTTGAGGCGATTATTTTCTCTATGCTCCAAAGGTGGTAGGTTGTAGGTTTAAAAGACCTTTGGAACAATTGGGTGAAAAATCTAACATCTTACTTCTGGTGTCTGGAAAAAAATTTAGGTTTTATTTCAGCTAACAGCTAAAAACTCTGAGGTGAAAAATCTGACATCTTACCTCTGGTGTCTGGCAAAAATTTCTAGGTTTTATATTGTAATTCCTGGGATGTTGAACCAGTTCAGCTAACAGCTAAAATCTCAGAGGTAATCAATTATTGCTTAAGGTGGAAAATCTGACATCTTACCTCTGGTGTCTCGAAAAAAAATCTAGGTTTTATATTGTAATTACTGGGATGTTGAACCAGTTCAGCTAACAGCTAAAAATTCTGAGGTAATCAATTATTGCTTGAGGTGAAAAATCTGACATCTTATCTCTGGTGTCTGGGAAAAAATTTCTAGGTTTTATATTGTAATTCGGAGGTTAAACCAGTTCAGCTAACAGCTAAAAACTCTGAGGTAAAAAATCTGAAATCTTACCTCTCGTGTCGGGAAAAAATTTCTAGGTTTTATATTGTAATTCCCAGGTTTAAGCAGTTCAGCTAACAACTAAAACCTCTGAGGTAATCAATTATTGCTGGAGGTGGAAAATCTGAAATCTGATTTCTGGTTTCGGAAAAAAAATTCTCGGTTTTATATATATTTTAATTCCTGGGATATTAAACCAGTTCAGCTAACAGCTAAAACTTCTGAGGTAATCAATTATTGCTGGAGGTGGAAAATCTGAAATCTTACCTCTCGTGTCGGGAAAAAATTTCTAGGTTTTATATTGTAATTCCGAGGTTTAAGCAGTTCAGCTAATAACTAAAATTTCTAGTAAAATTTATGGGGTAATCAATTATTGATCTAGGTAAAAAATCTGAAATCTGATTTATGGTGTCGGGAAAAAATTTCTCGGTTTTATATTGTAATTCGGAGGTTTAAACAGTTCAGCTAACAGCTAAAATCTCTAAGGTAATAAATTATTACTTGAGGTGGAAAATCTGAAATCTTACCTCTGGTGTTTGGAAAAAAAATTATAAGCCCTAACTTATTAACCACTGTACCTAATAGCTTTTAGCTTTTAGGGATTACCTAAAACTTTATTGCTATGGTTGAAAATATTTATGAAATATTTTAAAGTGAAAAGATATTATTTAGGGAGATATGAATGACAATTAAAAGATTAATTTTAACTATTCTGACTATTGTAGCGATCGCTTTTATTAGTTTTTCTTTAATTAGTAGTGTGAATCAGCCACAAATTCAAAGTCGTCTTGAGTTGTATCAGACAAATTTATTGTTGCACGCTGCGGAATGGGAACCTGAAGATTTAGATAGTAAAAATTTTAATCTAGCTAGTGAAGCTTTGATTGGTAATGATTCTTATGAAGCTGGATTAATACAATACAAAAATGATCGTGAGTCGGCTCAAAAACAACTAGAAAAACAAGAAAATAAATTACAAATTTTGCCTTTAGAAGAGGGAATGCAGGCATCAACTCAACAGTTAAATCAGAATATAAACGAGTTAAAAAATTTGATTAATGAATTTGATATTAATATTAGTATCTTGCAAGCGGAAAAAAATCAAATAAATGAAGCTAGGCAAAGTTGGCAAAATTTAACTAATTCAGAAACAGCAAATCAACCTTTAGGAAAGACAGCAAAAGTTTTAGGAGAAATATGGAGTAAACCAGCAAAAATTTTACCTAATGCAGAATTTTTAATCCAACAAAATTTAGATGGATGGTTTCGCTATCGTGCTTTAAAAAAATTATACAAATTACAGGAAAGACAAGAAGCTTTAGCAGAACTAGAAAACCAGGAACAAGAAATAGCAAAACAATCAGTATTAAAGTTAGCAATTGTGGCTGGTGTACCGGGAATGGGATTAGTATTGGGAGTAGGATTACTAATATTTTTAGGAGTGCAATGGTTAATGTCTGGAAAGGAATCTTTGTTATTAAAAAATGCCGATTTACCTTGGGAAGTAAGTTGGGATGGTGAAACAATTTTACAAGTATTTGTCATAGGATTTTTCTTAGTTGGACAAATTATGATTCCTTTAGAATTAGAGATTTTTAAAAGTTTCACAAATGTGCAACCTGCAATAATGGGAGTTAGGCTACAAGCGGAGTATATTCTCGGTACTTATATTTTGTTTTCTCTAGGCGGTTTCTTAGTCTTATATTTATCATTAAAGTCATTTTTTCCCTTGCCGGAAGGTTGGTTTAAATTTGATTTACGCGGTAGTTGGTTTTTTTGGGGTTTAGGTGGTTATTTTGTAGCTTTGCCAATGGTAATTTTAATATCTCTAATTAATCAACAATTATGGCAAGGTCAAGGCGGCAGTAATCCAATTTTACCTATTGCTTTAAAGGGGCAAGATGGTTTAGCTTTAACTCTATTTTTTGTTACAGCTTCTATTGCTGCACCAGTTTTTGAAGAAATTATGTTTCGCGGATTTTTGTTACCTTCTTTGACAAAATATATGCCTATTTGGGGAGCAATTGTCGCAAGTGGTTTTTTATTTGCTATAGCTCATTTGAATATTTCTGAAGTGTTGCCTTTAGCCGTTTTAGGAATAATTTTAGGAGTAGTTTATACCAGGTCTCGTAATCTTTTATCCTCTATGTTATTGCACAGTTTATGGAATAGTGGAACCTTATTAAGTTTGTATATTCTGGGAAGTGGAAATTCTTAATATAGCAGGGAATAAAGAATAGGGAAAAGTTGAAAAAAATTCTATTATAGCGCTACGCGCTAGGGAATAGGGAATAGGGAACAGGGAACAGTATACTGTTAAAGGGTTCCATGATTTATAACTGTCCTAACCTGAATTCGTAGTGCTATACCGAAAAATTCAGGTTTAAAGCCTCTCCTTTCAAGGAGAAAAAAAAATTCTTTTAACGAAACCAATCCTGCTATTAGAGAAGAGGTAATTATTAATTATTAATTGTTTGACTACAGAATGCTGGGCAACATGAATGGGCAGCAAAACGGCTGTCGCCGACATGAAAATTATTAATTATTAAACACCAACTTCAAACTACTCAAATTTTAAGGAGTAAAAAATCAATTGTTTGATCGTAAGAAAATTATATATAATTTTGTTATTACCATGAATTTCATATTTTCAATAGTTTAAAATTCAGATAGACAGATAACTATTTTATTTTTTTCAAGCACTACAGGAGTGATAAATGGTATCTCTAGCCATTATTCCAGGGAGTTTACTTGGGTTTTTAGATTTATTACTAGCTTTAGTTTATTTCATTTTTACTTTAGTAATGATTCGGAATTAACCGCAGAAAAAATCATCCTATAGAAAAGCTTTTGATATTATTCGATTAATTTTTTTTCTCTAGGAATGCTATTGTGTGGAGGTATTTTAATCTATCAAGGATGGAGGTTAGAGCCAATATTATTTTTCGCAATGTTTTTGTTACATATTATATCTATATTCTTGTTAGTTAAGGATTTTGTATATCACTTTATGTCTAAATAAGTTGCTTCTAAAATACTCAAAGGATATTGGTTAACAGAAGTAATATTAAATCCCTTTTGCTTCAAGTGTATAATAAACCGGGTTTATGAAAGGTAGATTTTACTATAGTGAGGCATTTAATATAAACCTGGTTTCTGGGTTTCTATGCTTTTTGGATTAGATATTATTTATATTTTTTACTAAAAAAATTATGGAACAATGGATTACTAATTTTCCAGGGGAAATAGCTGCCTTAAGTGCAGCATTTTTATGGGCGGTATCTTCCGCAGCTTATAGCTTACTTGGTCAAAAAATATCTCCCTTAAAATTAAATTTATTCAAAGGTTTAATAGCGATCGCTCTAATTTTTCTGACTTTAATTATTCGTGGCAAACTTCAGACAGAACTAAACTTAGTTACGATTAATTTATTTCTAATGAGCGGTATTATTGGTATTGGTTTAGGAGATACTGCATTTTTTTCTGCCCTTAAAAATATGGGCGCAAGAAGAACTCTCTTGATGGCAACTTTGTCTCCTCCAATGACCGCTTTACTAGGTTTAATTTTCCTAGAAGAACAATTAACTTTTGGTGCTTGGTGTGGAATTTTAATTACAGGAATAGGTGTAGCTTGGGTAATTTCAGAAAGGACTCCGGGTGCAGCAATTAATAATATTAATATCAAACAAGGAATAGTCTGGGCAATATTAGCAGCAATAGCTAATTCTACTGGTATAATTATTTCCCGTTTTGCTTTACTTTCATCTGATATTACTCCTTTATGGAGTACATTATTCAGATTAATTGGAGGTACAATTATTGTTCTATTTTTGTTGCTTTTACAGAGAATTAGACAGGGAAAATTAGGAGAAATAAATTGGTCAATGAAACTTGTAGGAGGAATTTTTATAGCAACTTTTGGCGGTACTTATTTAGCTATTTGGTTACAACAAACTTCTCTTAAATTTGCTCCCGCAGGTATCGCTCAAACTCTTTTAGCTACCAGTCCAATATTTATCATTCCTATTGCTGCTCAAATGGGAGAAAAAATAAGTATTAGGTCTGTTTTTGGAGTATTAGTGGCAGTAGTAGGAATTAGTTTGTTATTTACTTTTCAGTAATTCAATAATAAATTTAGATAGAACGTTAATAAGGAGTCATATCATGTCCGGATAATTAGTGATAGAACTCCGTTCCGCTTACGCGACCAAAAAACGTTCTCCTTTTTCTACTTTCTTTCTCCCCCTCTTCCCTCCTGACTCCTGTACGGGCGATTTCCGTTTGTCATGCTCCTAATTACGCGGAAAGCGACCGCATTCGGTTTCGCAGCATTCCGCAGGAAACGAAATCGCCCCTACGACTCCTGACTCCTCCCTTCTTATAGAAGCCCTAAGCGGATCTATTAGACATCTACAGAAAAGAGGGAGTAGTACGGACGTTGCATGCAACGTCCGTACAG
>JBCDJM010000229.1:0-12583 GCA_038747755.1 Cyanobacteria bacterium P01_H01_bin.35 | reverse complement strand
GAGGTTGCATGCAACGTCTGTACGGGAGTAATTTTTTTCTCCATCTCTATTCATCTCTTGGTTCAGCAACACCTAAAAAGAAGCTTTTTTATAACCATAGGAAATTCCTCGAATTACTATTCCCTACTCCCTACTCCCTAAAGATATAGTTTTTTTTCTTCTTTTCTATTCCCTATTCCCTTTGAGCCTAAGTTTATTGTCTTAACCAATTTAGTGCTATAGCAACTATTTTTTAAGCATCAGCCTCGGTATAGCAATTCCCAAAAAGCGTGAGGTACAAAATTTTAGGTTTGAGGGAACAGGGAATAAAAAGACAAAAAAATAACTGTAACTGACGACCTTGGCAAACCCTAATTACTATTATTATATGAAATAAAGTAATTAGGGTTTGCTGAAAAAGTCTTTTTTAACGAGTAGGTAGAGAGGGGGAGTAGGGAGGTTGCATGCAACGTCTGTACGGGAGTAATTTTTTTCTCCATCTCTATTCATCTCTTCCCTAAAATGATAACTTTTTGAGTATTAAAAAGCCGAAAATAGGTACTTTTTAGAGATATAAAAAAAACTCAAAAAATTATCTGTAAATGTTTTGATATTTAATCATCAGAGCAAGAATTAATGATGTAAAAAAAAAAGCTTCATAACACTCTTAAATATTGAACTGAAGTTGAGTATTTTATATTAGCTAATCTTCCAACTTAATATAGTTAATTTTTTTGTTAATTTCTTGAATTTTATAATTGTATTTTTCACTTATTATATATAGGATTATTTTTTATGCAAGCTATTTTATTTCGCCCTCAAGGCAACTTAGATATAAAAGGAAGTTATCGACTCAAGCAAATAGTAGATAAACTAATTTTCCAAAGCAAAAATTTATACTGGATTATAGATTTGGCATTGGTCAACAAAATTAATAATTTTGGTTTGACTACTTTAGTGGTTGTCCGCAAAATTGCTGAAAAAAGAGGATGTAAATTATATCTTTTAAACCTCCAAGATGATCTTCAAGTAGTTTTTCAAATTACCGGACTAGACAAAGAATTTCAAATTTTAGAAGACGAAACATTTATGAATTCATTAAAACCTAAACTACTACTTTGCTAGTGTAATCATTGAGCTATTAGGACCTCAGCAATGAGCAAGAAAAACCTACGCTTAAGGACAGGGTTTAAATAAATATAGACTTTAAGGCGAAGGGTACTAGCTTGTGTAGTCATATTTTTATGACTCCATTAATAAAGCTTTCCTATGCGCACTAAAAGCAATAGCTGAATGCTTACTTGCTAGTTATTCAATTTATTAAGTAAGTTTCTTGTTTATTATTGTTTCTGAGTATTATCAACAATTGGAATAGTAAAATGAAACTCACTACCCCGATCTTTTCCAGCCGACTCAGCCCAAATTTTACCTCCTAAACGACTAATAATCTGACGACAAATAGCTAAACCTAAACCAGTACCACCAACAGTGCGTCGTAAAGCACCTTCTTCTTGATAAAAACGATCAAATACAGTCTCTAGCCTATTAGGTTCAATCCCACGACCAGTATCAGAGATAGTTACCTCCAACATATTTTCACTATTAGAAGTAGCTGTAATTATTACTCTTCCTTCAGCCTGAGTAAACTTACAAGCATTGTCCAATAGTTTTGATAAGACCTCTACTAGCCACTCTCCATCGGCCAATACTAAAGGTAGTTCTGCCGATACCTGAGTCGTAATATTCGGCAACTCCTGTTCTAATTTATGAGTCCGGATACTACTGAGAGCTAAATCAACACATTCTAATAGAGGTAAATATTCTATATTCCATTGAACTCGACCACTTTCTAAATGAGACAATGTTAAGAAATCTTGCACAAGATGACGCATTCTATCTGCATCTGCCAATGCAGTTTCTAGCATTACTTGGCGTAACTCTTCAGGCATATCCGGTTCTTGACTCAGACTTTCTAAGCAAACTTGGATAGTAGATAGGGGAGTCCGTAACTCATGGCCAGTAATAGCAATTAAATTACTCCGAGTCCGGTCAAGAGCCTCTAATTGTTGATTTAATTCTTCTAGGTGAGTATAAGTTTCTGCCTGAATCAAAGTCATACTTAACTGAGTAGCGATCGCTTCTACCAAATCTATTTGTTCTTCAGACCATTTCTTGGTATACGATCCACAATTATGTAATTCCACCATGCCTAATAATCGCCCCTGATACAACAGAGGTAGGATCAACCACCTGGAAATATCCCATTGAGATATTAAATTTTGTAGACAATTTTTGCCTACATCTTTGTCAGTTTCTAGTATTTCTGTCAGCAAATACTCAGGTAGTAAACTTGTATCTTCTATATAAACTTGCCCTTGAGTTTGAACAACTTTCTGAAACAGGGAATTCTCCTGTAGAGGCCATACCTGATTAAACAAAGATTTAACAGATGGACTTAAATACTCGTGAGTAATAGTTGCTATTGTATCCGCAGGCCGACACTGATAGATCAAACATCGGCTGGCCAAAAGTGCTTCTCCCAGTTCTTGCACTGCCACTTTGATAATCTCATCAGGATCTAGCGATCGCCTCATGGCAGTAGAGATAATATTAATCAGGCGTTGTTTTTGTTCTTGAGCTGCGATTGAGCGATAAGCTTTAATTAACTTATATTGACTTGCTTGTAAATATGTCACCAAACGTTGGGCAAAAGGATTATTAAAGCTATTATTTTCAACTATTCCTGAGTCTGTCTGGAAATTAGTACGATTATTGCTAGATTTGCTTTTAGCAGATTTTTTTCGCTTCCTTAAATCCAAATTGATGCCATAAATTTCTGTAGCTGTTTGAACCTTTTCCTTTAACTCTGGTCTATACTTAAGAATTCGATGAAGTAATAATGCGGCAGATTGGACACATACCTGACGGTCAAAAGTCCAGATACCTTCAAACCGACGTGCTTGATCCATTCCACTGAACTTAGATGTTTCATAAACTAGGCCAGAATTATCACACTCATTGCATATCAAACAACTTGAATACTCTTGACAAAGCACCAATAAATTCCATTCCCTACTTAAAGCATCCCCAGGATTAAAAGCTACTGTTTCGTGATATTCAGAAGAATTTTTAAATTCCGTTTCTGGTGCAGCTAGTACATATACTTGGGATGTGAGGTTAGCAATTCTTCGATAACGGTGAGCTTCTTGACGATAAAAACGTTCTTTCTGGAACGTTGCTATTACCAGAGGTCTATCGGAACCTGCTAAAACCTGCTCTTCCATCGCATGAGACAGAGCAGTCAGAGATGACTTAAAATAAATTTGTGGTCTGAGCTGTGGAACCTCTAGCACCAATTCTGCTAATACGGATTTAGGAATGGTCATCTGGCGGTTACTTTTTAACCTACTGCATTACTAACATCAAATATACATTGTTGATTTGACATTCTTACTACACTACACTTTTAGGGTAATTATTTCTACTAGGTTTTCAACCTTTGAGTAGCTGAAGGCTTTATCAAATTTTGGTATTATTTCTGATAGTCTTAAACTTTTTCCATCTTAGCTTTTAGTCACCCTTTCACTTTCGCTTGACGACATGAAAAGATTCTCTGAAAGAGGCATAATCTCCCCCTATCATATCAAAAACTTATTAATTATAACCTAAATATAGGATAAAAATAACTTGCTATTGGTTATCAATTTTTTCAGAACAAACCAATAGCAAGTTTTTGACATTTTATTAACTTTATGGTATCTATCTATTTACTTTTTTCATCTCTAGTTTCACCAGTTGAACCAACCTCAGAATTATAAATAGCATCCAACTGTTCACGAGCTTCTTGTACATTAACAGAGCGCATCACTAACAGAGGCTCATCAATAAAATTACCAGATTCATCTAATAGTTCTGGATGTGGAATTCTACCAGACTGAGAATATGAGTCACGACTGGAAGACCCTCTATTTGAGGGCAAAGATTGAGACTCAAGTCCCACTGTCAAAAGACTACGGATTAAATTACCAACAGCCAAAACAGCAATAGTAGTGAAGGCTAGGATATAAAGCAGATGTAACATAGTTTTCTCCTCAAGGCTAAATCGCCACTTAGCAAATTTTAAAAAAATTAAACAGTTTTTCTGGTTTTATCACTTTCAGTCTGGATAAGTTTTATAAGCAAGAATTATCTTATTTAGATATGTCATCATCATTTCCAGAATTATCAACTTCAAAACTGTTTCCTAATCAAAAGCAAACCCAACCTGTTTCTTGATCAAGGATATGATTCTAGGTTTAGACTAACTTTGATTGTGATTGTGCATTCTATCTAGATCGCTCTTTGCGAAACCGCATCGCAACTTGCCAACATTCGGTTAGTAGATGGTGCCAAGGCATAAGCACTGTAGTTTCTACCCCAACTTGACCTCCAGTTGCTTGAAAAAGAGCTTGTGCTGTGTTTACTTCCTGTTGAGCTTGCTTCACCCTATTAAGTAAGTCGAATTGCTCACTGCTACTAAGAAAAGTAATTTCTTCTCTCTCCAATAACTGGCGGGAGCGCTCAAACCAATACCCGAAATCCTCTAATAAGGGTTGCAGTACCGCTTTAAGGAAGTCTGGTTCTGGCAGTTTGGGGTTTAGCATTTTTCTAAATTAGTTTTTTATTCTAGTTTAATCTTAACACTTTTTACAATTTTTAACATTTTGCTTAATAAATGTTTAAATATGAGCTATTGAGATTTTAAAACAATAGGAATAAGGATTTCTCAGCCAAAATAAATTACCTCATAAAATTATATTCTCAATAAAACCTTATTCATTTATACATACTGAAGGTTCAAAAAATGCTATAGCTCACAATAATTTTTGTGACTTTTGACTAAAGTCACAATTGAAGCTTTACAGCATCTAAGCTTGCAGGCATAAAAAAACAAATATCCTAAATATCATTTTATTAGCCTTCTAAAAATTTTCTAACACCACAAGTTAGGAGTTAGACTTTATAACAAATTTAGGACTTACGCAAATACCATGTATATAGAGTTAAAAAACCATAACGTTATAGTTTTGAAATCTATATATAGTACCTCTGGGTAAGTCCTGAAATTCAAAAAAGGCAGTTAAATCTTAAATATCTGTAATTTATTCCGACAATAAAAAATTATAAATTCCATAAATTATAAAAATCAAACCTTAAACAGGCTAAATTCAAATTAATTAATTAATTATTGGAGAATAGGCCATTCTTTTCATATATCTAGGTTTCAACGATTTTTAGCTTATTGACTTTATTTTTTTGTCAATAGACACATTGTGAGATTCCCTGGAACCTTAAGTTAAAATCTATCTTTCTTTCCTCGCAGACGGGCAAAAGTTTGTATTGGTTCTTGACTTTGAACTGCTAATTGTAGAGCAGGTGCCTCCCAGCGCAGAAAAGGATTTGTACGTTTTTCTACACCAATCATCGATGGTACAGTTGCTTCATTACGACGGCGTGCTGCCTTAACTTCAGCAAAACGAGCTTGTAGATCGGGATTTTCCCCATCAACAGTCATAGCAAACTGTAAATTTTTTAAAGTGTATTCATGGGCACACCATATTCGTGTATTTTCAGGTAAGTTACGCAACTTACTTAAAGACCCTACCATTTGGACTGGTGTCCCTTCAAATAAGCGACCACAACCTCCTGCAAATAAAGTATCACCACAAAATAACTCCCCTGTTTCCCCATCAACTAAAGGAGGAAAATAATAAGCAATATGGCCACTTGTATGACCAGGCACAAATAAAACCTCTCCCACTCGCCCGGCAAAATGGACGCGATCGCCTTCCTGTAAAAATACCTGTTGTCCAGGAATTCTACCTCGGTCCTCAACTCCACCATAAACTATTAGTTTGGGAAACTTTTGGATTAACTGTTGATTAGCACCTACATGGTCGTGGTGATGGTGAGTATTGAAAATAGCCACCAACTCAGATCCCAATAATTCCAGTTTCTCTAGCACTGGTTTGACTTCGGCCGGATCGACCAAGGCCGCAATCTTTTGATTTGGGTCATGTAGTAAGAAGATATAGTTATCTGAAAGTGCTGGTAGTCGATAAATCTCCATAAAAACTAAATTAATACCTTATCTAGAAAATTTTTATCCAGGGATCTTTACCCTCTTAACTATTAAATTAACTTAGTTAGCCAATATAAGGTATATAGTATTTATTCAATACTACTTTCAAAGTTGTATGATCCAATATGATCCAATAGGAATATAGAACCCATTTGGTATCTATTAGTGTACCTAAAAATAGGGAGTGTGGGGAGTGTGGGAAGTGTAGGGAGTGTGGGGAGTGTGGCGAGATGGGGTCTATTAGACCTCTCTCAAAATCCAATCATCTAATCAATTATTACCCATAAATTATCAATTACTTATCCCTATTCCTTCTTTTCTGGTGATACGGTTAGGGCGTCTATAAAATGCAAAATCAACAAATTATAAATAAATATAGTAGATCATAAGCTATGTTATGGAGTGAGCAAAATCAACCAAAGGTGACAATTAATCAAATGGTAAACCGAATTATGACATCAGGTAAACTTAGTCGTCGGGAATATTTACAGCTTACTTCGTCAATTTTATCTGGAAAAAAAATAACAGATGAAGAGCGACATCAAATTAATCAGATATTTGATTGTATTCAAATGGGTAAAATTAATTTGATTGATGATAATTAGTCAAGGTTATAGGACAGCTAAATTTATCGCCAAATACAATCTATAAATTTTATTTTGCTCTTAATATATATAAGATAGTAATCCTAAATTGGTTGTGAACAAAACATCTGGTAAAAAGGCAAAAGGGTTCAATGATAGATAATGGATAATTGATAATTACCTCTCCCTAAAAGGAAGAGGATTGAATAAAAGGAAAATTTTTTTTGTTTCTCCACGGCGAGTGATAGACTTTATACCTTGATTTTTCGGTAAGTGTTTTAAAGTTTTGATCGATTGTTTAATTTTTGACAAATTATGTATGGTTGATATATATCAAAGCAACATTAAATCAATTTAAATGATTTAACTAATACAAATTATAATTATTAATTTAAGCATCAGAATAAAGATGAATATTTAACTAATTTTTTTAGACAAAAACAGACTTGATTTTGCTAATTTACAGTCAAGATAAATGAGATATAAATATCTAATAATTACTCATATAGATCGAGAGAATACTAAACCAGAAACATAAATAGGATAAATTAATGATAACAAGTCAAGAGGACTCATCACTAAGAGTCCCAACTGGTTTATTAAAGGTCAATGCAATAACAGAAAATACCAGTAAATCAAGTGCCACAGAAATTAAACTTTCTCTAGTAATTCCTACATACAAAGAAAGTCAAAATATTCCAATACTTATCCAAAGACTAACTCAACTATTAGATAGTCAAATTCCTAACGCATACGAATTAATTATAGTAGATGATAATAGCCCGGACTTAACCTGGAAGGTTGCTCAGAATATGGCACGAGAATACCCCCAACTCCGGGTAATGTGTAGAAAAAAAGAAAGAGGACTTTCTACAGCAGTAGTTCGTGGTTGGCAAGTAGCAAAAGGAGAAATATTAGGAGTTATTGATGCTGACTTACAACATCCCCTAGAAACTCTCTTAAAACTATTAGCAGAAATGGAAAAAGGTGCTGATTTAGCAGTAGCTAGTCGTCATGTTGATGAAGGAGGTGTAAGTGATTGGAGTATAATGAGAAGATTTTTGTCTCGTGGCGCTCAAATTTTGGGATTAGTTATTTTACCTGGAGTAGTAGGACGGGTATCTGACCCTATGAGTGGCTATTTTATGGTCCATAGATCGGCGATCGCTGGCAAAATCCTCAGTCCAGTGGGCTACAAAATCCTGATTGAAGTTTTATGCCGAGGTAATATTCGGTGGGTAGCAGAAGTAGGCTATGTTTTTCAAGAACGTTTAGGAGGAGAAAGCAAAGTTACCTGGAAACAATATTTAGAATATTTACAGCACTTACTAACTTTAAGATTTGCTAAATAGCCAATTGGTAGATTTACTCGATTTGTTATAGTTGGCTTTAGCGGTATGTTTGTAGATATAGCAATATTTCATTTATTGCGTGAAGTTATGGATTTGGGCTTAACTCCTAGTGTCATGTTATCTGGAGAAGCAGGAATTATCAATTATTTTCTGTGGAATAATCTATGAACTTTGAGGGATATTTCTAGTTCCCAACGTGGTTGGCAAAAAAGGGTTAATTTGTTCTCTGTTTCCTAAAATCTAAAATTTATTACCTAACTCACTGTAAAAAATTACTATACTTACTAAGTATCATTCAGAATAAATAAATAAGATGTGAAATATCTAATTTTACTGTCTGATACCAATTCACTTGAAAGATTTCAAAAATAGTTTAAAACTACATAAGTGAAATGATTTCCCGAAATTACTATAGTCTCAAAGTTTCGAGTGTATCAAATATTATTTTTGACTTTTTAGTTTTGATTTTTAACTTCCGTGAAATGGTTAACTAGGTTAAAATTGAGTATATTGAGTAATTGAGTATATTTATGATTAAATTAAAAAAGTATTAGGTAAATTTGACTGGCAATCGCCCAAGCGAAACGTAGTTTTATCGCGTTTCATGTCGCGCAGCGTTTTCCTGACGGAATGCTCCGCAAACATGTCGGGGACAGCCGAAAAGCGGAACGGAGTTATATCGCTACTTTAGATGGTTAAAAGTTTTTGGACTAACCTAGAATTTGGAGGCTTGCAGATTTGGTAAAAATTTCCATAATAGCTAGCGACTTATCTAGCAGTGGAGCAGGTAGATGGGGAGGAGCAGTCCGTCCCTTTTTATTATCTCAAGCTCTAAAAAAGATTGGATGTGATATAGAAATATTAGGCTTTGTTGATGCAAATTCTCCTATAAATATTAGTCAGTCTGAACTATCGATTATTCCTATTGTTAGCAAGAAATATTATCCGGGATTTTTACTTTCTGCTAAAGAGCTGTTAGACAAAATTAGTGGAGATATTATATATGCTTATAAACTTAAACCTAGCAGTCTGGGTTTAGCTCTAATAAAAAAAATGCAGACCAATCGCCCGGTATTTTTAGACATTGATGATTGGGAGTTAAGTTGGCATGGAGGAGATAATTGGAAATATTCTCCCAGTATTAAACAATTAGCTAGAGATATTTTAAAACCAGAAGGAGCATTACGACAACCAGACCATCCTTTCTATTTAAAATGGATCGAAAGTTTTGTCTCAAAAGCAGACCAGGTGACTCTACACAATCAATTTCTCAAAAAACGTTTTGGTGGTGTTTATCTACCAAATGGTAAAGATACAACTTTATTTGACCCAAATAAATACGATCCAGAGGTTAGTAGAACTCGTTATGGCTTGAATGATTATAGAATATTAATGTTTCCAGGAGCACCCCGACCTTATAAAGGAGTGGAGGATGTTTTAACAGCTTTAGACAAACTCAATCAGCCAGATTTAAGATTGGTAATTGTGGGTGGTAGTCCCTATGATGATTATGACCGTCAATTAATAAAAAAATGGGGACGTTGGATAATTTCAATGGCAAAATATCCACCTACAGTTATGCCAGAAATTGTAGCTGCTGCTCATATAATAGTAGTTCCTCAAAGAGATACTCCTGAAGCCAAAGCACAATTTCCATTAAAATTAACTGATGGAATGGCAATGGCTAAACCAATTATCGCAACAAAAGTGGGAGATATTCCGGAAATTTTAGGTGATACTGGTTATTTGGTTGAACCTAGTTCTCCCGAACAAATAGCAGTACAAATTGAATTAATATTTAATGATTTAACCGCAGGAAATAGCCAAGGAATTAAGGCTAGAGAAAGATGTATTAAACATTATAGTATTGATGCTATGGCTACTATTTTATCAGGCTTAATCAAAGCATAGAAAAAAGTTAGGAAGTAGGGAAGATGAGAATAGTAATAATAGTTCATAGAAGTTAAACTTAGATAAAAAAAATCTCAATGCCTGAAAAGAATTTATCAGAAAATTTATTTCAGGGTAGGGAGTAGGGAGTAGGGAAGATGAGAATAATTGTAATAGTTAGTATAAATTAAACTTAGATACAAGGAAAATATTAATGTCTGCAAGAGAATTTATCTTAAAATTTATTCTTCGTAAGCCTTTCAATATTCAAATTATTGGAAATATTATATTAGGATTTGCTAGCGGATTATTTAATGGAGTTAATACAGCTCTAATAGTACCTATACTACTGCAAATTTCTGGGCAAGAACTTGAGCTGAAAGGTTCTCCGCCAATAATTCAATTTTTACTATCTCCTTTTGATGGAGTTCCAGAAAAGTATCGCCTTCTGGTGATGCTTTTAGCAGTTATATTAACTATTGTTCTGAAAAATTTAACGACATATTTAAGAAGTTTATTGACAGTAGCCTTTAATCGTAGTCTGACAAATACTATTAAGTCGGAAATGTTCCAAACATTAATGGATAGCGATTTAGATTTCTTCACGAAAGTAAAAGTGGGAGATTTAACAAAACGTTTAGGCTCGGATACAGGTCAATGTACAGCAACAATTAGTGCTTATGTTAATCTAATAACTCAATTAATTACTCTTTCCTTATTTGTCAGTTTACTAATTTCTATTTCTTGGGAACTTACTTTAATTTCTTCTCTATTAGTAGGTTTAATAGCAGTAATTAATCAGCTATTTATTCGTCAGTCAAAGAAATTGGGAGTTGTTTTAAATAGGGAACAAAAAAAATATGCAATTAAAGTAATTGAAACTCTAAGTGGTATTCGCTTAATTAAATCAGTAAGTACTGAAAATAGAGAATATAAACAGTTAAGAAAATTAATGCTTTCCCTTGAGGATATAGCGTTGAGAGCAAAAATGAATTCAGCGTTAATAGCTCCAGTCAATGACGTGACAAGCATGATGACGGTGATCAGTATTTTATTATTAGGTAGATATTTATTTGCCGATCAAATTGCTAATGTTTCTGCTATCTTACTGACTTATCTTTTAGTGCTGTTTCGCCTACTACCTATTGTCACTCAAATTAATGGCAGTCGCAATTCTATTGCTAAAGGCTCTGCTAGTTTTGATATGGCTTTAGACTTATGGAGAAGAGATAATAAACCAATTATGAAACCTGGTTCCATACCTTTTCAAAAGGTGAGGAGAAAAATTCATTTTAAGAAAATTTCTTTCGCTTATCCAGGTAATGATAATTTGGTTCTCAAAAATGTTGATATATCTGTGCCTAGAGGTAAAACTTTAGCATTAGTGGGAGGTTCAGGAGCAGGTAAGTCAACATTTGCTGACTTACTACCAAGATTTTATGACCCTATTTCTGGTTCAATTACTATAGATGGTATTGACTTGCGCGAGTTTGATATTACCAGTCTGAGAAGGAAGACTGGTATTGTTAGTCAAACTACTCATTTGTTTAACGATACGGTAAAAAATAATATTATCTATGCTCGTCCTGATGCTACAGAAGATGAAATTATTGCAGCGGCTAAACAAGCTAATGCTTATGATTTTATTATGGACTTGCCCAAACAATGGGAGACAGAAATAGGCGATCGCGGTGTCATGCTTTCGGGAGGTCAACGACAAAGATTGGCCATTGCTAGAGCGCTATTGCAAGATCCAGAAATATTAATCTTAGATGAGGCCACCAGTGCCCTTGATACTGTTTCTGAACGTTTAGTCCAGGAGGCCATTGATAAATTAAGTCGCGATCGCACAGTTTTAGTTATTGCCCACCGTCTCTCAACAATTCAAAATGCGGATCAAATAGCTGTTTTAGATCGGGGAAAGTTAGTTGAAATGGGTACTCATTTAGAACTGCTAGAAAAACCAGATGGTTACTATCATCGTCTATATACTATACAATTTGGAGACCCGTCTGAAGCTGATAAATATATTGACCAGCAAGTTTTAGCTAAAGCATCTTATGAAGCTCGTGGTTTTCTTAACAAAATTATTGGCTCTTTAACATTACTATCTGATGAAATAGTTGACACACCTGAAGAAAAAATAGAGCTTACTGAAGAGGCTTTTCAGTCATCAATTTCTCTTCTGAGAACCTTAGAGATATTTGAAAATCAAATGGTAAATCAGAATAAATCAGAAATCAGAAGTCAGAAGCTATAAGTTGTAAATTAGAAACTATATAGCAATATGATTTATAGCGGTTTTCACTCATGTTGACTTGCATTACTTCTTCCTTAAAACTCAAATCTATGTACTCTATATTAATGAAAACTGCTATAGCAATCCTCTAATATATTTGTGGCAAAAATATTACTGCTTTCTATATCCTCTTTATCTATAAGAAGAGGTAATAATTAGGGTTTGCTGAAAAAGTCTTATTAGGGAGGAGTCAGTAGTCAGGATTAAAGAGCTAGAAGTCAGAAAAATAGTCCCTTAATTTTATACCATAGTTACGTCAAAATGCTAACTTTTCAGCTTGCTTCAACCGAAAATGATGCTTTTTCCATACCTAAAATTTCTAAAACATTTATCTGTAAATACTTTGATATTTAATCAG
>JBCDJM010000228.1:0-12622 GCA_038747755.1 Cyanobacteria bacterium P01_H01_bin.35 | reverse complement strand
GTCCTGCTGGTCCTCCTGGTCCTGTGGGTGCAACTGGTGCTATCGGTCCTATCGGTCCTGTGGGTCCTGTGGGTCCTGCTGGTTCTCCTGGTCCTGTGGGTGCAACTGGTGCTATCGGTCCTATCGGTCCTGTGGGTCCTGCTGGTCCTCCTGGTCCTGTGGGTGCAACTGGTGCTATCGGTCCTATCGGTCCTGTGGGTCCTGTAGGTCCTGCTGGTTCTCCTGGTCCTGTAGGTCCTGCTATCCCAACTTTCCCAATAGGCTACATAATTGCAGGAGACAATGCTCCAGCAGACTTTTTAACTGGAGAAATTGTTCTGTGGCCTGGTCTATCTGTACCACCTGGTTTCTTCTCTCTTGAAGGTCAAGTATTGCCGATCGCTGGTAATGGTGAGTTGTTTGGTGTAGTGGGTACTCAGTATGGAGGCGATGGAGTTAACAACTTTGTACTACCTAATTTAGTTGGAATTAGTCCAGTTGGTCGTAACTTAATAGATCCACTAACAGGTAGTGCATTAGCTGCTTAGTTGGAATCTACTGGCAAAAATTTGATAGGTGATTTCAAACTATCAAATATCACAACAAACTAATAAAAAAACCTTGCAGTTTACTAGAACTTGCAAGGTTTTTTTACTGAAAAATTGTAATTTTATTCAATTTATGCAAATTTTTAGAAGCATGAACAAATTATCATACCTAATTTATCTAAAATAAAGTAAAAAAGTAGACTTTTTTACTTTATTTCTCTCTAATCAAATAGTTTTGCTGTTAGAACCAAAAACCTTAAATTCCCTAGCTTGGATTAATAAATATAGTTTACCTCCCATAGAATAAAGCAAAATTTTTAGGAGTTTTGTTGAGTTTATCCTGCAAATATATGCTAATAGTTTGTTCAATAAAGGCTTACCACTATCTCAATTTTAAACCTATTACTCTCTAATCAGTTTACAATAAATATCTAATGTAAATTAGAACTAAACTTTGGAGGCGACAATAATGTTAGATACAATCGTATTAGGTGGCGGATGTTTCTGGTGCGTAGAATCTGTCTTTTTGTCTGTGGCAGGAGTAAAAGAAGCAGAGTCTGGTTATGCTGGAGGAAATACTAAGAATCCTGACTACAGGTCTATATGTTCTGGAACAACTGGCCATGCTGAGGTTGTCAAAGTTTCCTTTGATACTGAGAAAATATCTCTCAATGAAATATTAGAGATATTTTTTGCGACTCACGACCCCACAACACTCAATAGACAAGGAAACGATGTTGGTACTCAGTATCGTTCAATTATTATGTGTCATTCCCAAGAACAAAAAGATATTGCTCAAGAAGTAATTTCCACTTTGGGTAATAATGGTACATTTAAAAATCCCATCGTAACTGAAGTAGTTGATTTGAAGGATTATTATAGAGCTGAAGAATATCATCAAAACTATTTTAATAAGAATCCTTATCAACCTTATTGTGTATTTTCAATTCCACCAAAGTTGCAAAAACTCAAGAAATATTTTCCAGATAAAGTATCCGCCTAAATAAATAGGGTTTGCTGAAAAAGTATAAGTGGTAGGAGTAGGAGTCAGGAGTCAGGAGTCAGGAGTCAGGAGTCAACCCACCCCTAACCCCTCCCAGGAGGGGAAGTCAGGAGGAATGGGGAATGAGTGAGGAGGTCGTCGGAATTATCCCCTGATTTTTCAGCTGCAACATTTTAGATGTGTCACGCCACTACTCCCTACTCCCTACTCCCTACTCCCTTCTTCCCAAACACAAGATTAAAGAAAGGTATAATTTCAGACCAAGCTGAAGTAGTTGCAGCAGAGTCATAACGATAACCATCATCACGCATAAAAGTATGCTCTGCTTCATATAAGAAAATTTGGTGAGTTACACCAGTTTGCTCCAAAGTGTGACTAATAGTTTGGCGATCGCCTTCTGGTGTATGAGGATCTTGACTACCAAAGACAATAAGTATCTCTCCTTGAATTTCACTCACTCGTTTAATAGTATCAGCAACTCCCTTACCTAACTTCCCAATAGGAATGCCAGTAGGATAACAACAGACTGTAGCTTTAATATCTTTCTCAAAGGCAGCGCGGAAAGCTAAATGGCCACCAATACAAAAGCCCATAGCACCTATTTTATCCGCAGCAACAGAACTTTCTGCTTTGAGAAATTCAATAACAGCTTGGGTATCCGCATCATACTCAGGCACTGCTGTTCGACTTGCATTATCATTACCCCGCATTCGTCCCAGGTCATCTGGCTCAATAACATGACCTATTGCCTCAGTTCGATGAAAAATTTCTGGGGCAGCTACAACATAACCATATCCAGCCAAATAGTTAGCTAGACGAATTATTGGGCCTCCTAACTGATATATATCACAGTAAAATACAATACCTGGGTAAATTCCTGGTGGTTTAGGGGTTGCTACATATACACGCATTAAACTGTCATCAACGATTAAATTAACATTACGTTTAGTAATTTGCACCTATTACCTCCATTGCTGTACCCAAGAATTTTTCTACAACACTACCTTACCTTTTTGAAGTTTATGATGAACGTTTCTTGAGAAATGGTATTATATATTTACATAAATAGTTGCTACAAATTTATATTCCATATTTCCTATTTATTCTTATTTATAAATAAAGAGTATGTAACGTTATTTTATTAACCTATTATTACAGACTAACTTTTCCTGGTAGTGGTAAACAAGTAATGATAAGAAGTAGGGGATAGGCTAAAAACAGCTCTCTGATAATACCTTCAGTAATAGAGAATAGACAATACTGGAGTCACCTAATAGTTCTGATATTTGTACTATTTCCTGAATAAGTTTAACTGCCAAGGAAAAATAGCAAAGTTCCGTAATTTCTCGGTAATTTATTAGTGGATACTGCTAAAGAATATCTAGACTTTGAAAGGGTGTATTCCTGATATACATTAGAGTATAGCTAATTTTAGCTAGTCACTTTATAGGCAATTTGTCTTCAAAAAATTATCTATAAAAGTTCAGTATTTTCTGGGTAGATATTTGATTAATTTTCGCTGATAATAAGATTAGAAAGTTAAAAAGCAATGAAAAAACTGATTCGATTCATTGTTACTAAGTTACTAATTGTTACAAAACAAGAATTTGATTTGTTAAGATAGAGCCAATTTTACGTCTTATTAAGGAGTTTGCTATGAATTTATCTAAAGTCAATCAAAAACTTTTAAAAGTGGGAGCATTTACACTTAGTACATTTGTATTATTAACCTCTTCAGCGAAAGTTTTAGCATCTACTCCTGGAGAAACTAATAACAAATCTATGTTACTTGCTCAAGCATCTCGTCAGGAATGGCGTATTTGTGAGAAAAAAGGAGAAAATTGGTCTGAGGTAAAATACTTTGAATCTAAAAATTATTTTGCCAATATTTGTCGTAATGCTAATGGTCAATTAACTTTAGTAGCTGGTGCAAAATCAAATCCTAATCAACTTTTAGAATTACCTGTCAGTGGTGAACAAGGATATTTAGCTATTGATGGAAGTAAAACTTTTATGATCGACAATACTCATTTTAGTATGGCTATAAACGGACTGGTAGTCAGAAAAGAACAAGTAACTTACAGAGGGGAATAGATTTACTAATACTGTTATAAGAAAAATTTTTACAAATAGAACTTGATTATTATGGCTTTATTTGTAATTTATTAAGACTTAATTTGATAGCTTATATGCTATTGTTCATCAAAAAATTTATTGTTGAATTGAATAAACTGTTTCTGTATCTAAAAAATTTAGCAAATTATCTGGGTGCAACTTATATCATATTTGTCATTGACAAAAAAAATACTACAAATCACAGGGGTTTTATGATTAGTAGACTACAGTAGAGACTTTCCATGGAAGGTCTCTACAAGGTTTTGGTTGTTACGATAGGGTTTATAAATCTGAAAAGTAGTGTAATGTAGAAATATTGGATAAAATATGAAACATCTCTACATTTAAGAATGGTTTACTAGAAATAATTTTGATTATTTCATTTCAGTGATTCATTAAAATTGTGAAAGTAGAGCTTTCTATCAAAATATGAATCTTATTTATTAAACATACCCTTATAATTCCTAGACTGCCACAAATTGCTTCACTTCACCAGTCAAACTAAACGGACGTACTTCAGTAATTTTCACTTTTACTAACTTACCTTTCAATTGATTAATATCCCCCTGAAAAAATGTCAGACGGTTGCCACGGGTACGACCCATAACTTGAGCAGAATTTTTAGGGTTTGTGTCTTCAACCAAAATTTCTTCCATACGACCCATATAACGTTGAGACCTTTCTGCTGCCTTCACACCGACTAAATGATTTAACCGTTGCAGGCGATCTGCTTTCACTTCCTCACTCAATTGATTTTCCCATAAAGCTGCTGGAGTTCCTGGTCTGGGAGAATAAGCAGCAGTATTCAACTGATCGAACCCAATATCCTCCACCAACTTCAGGGTATTCTCAAATTGTGCCTCAGTTTCTCCAGGAAAACCTACTATTGCGTCAGCACTAATAGAAGCATCTGGCATCAGTTCCCGAATTTTATCAATAATTCGGCGATATTTCTCATGGGTGTAACCTCTTGCCATTGCTTTCAATAATTCATTATCTCCAGACTGAAACGGGATGTGGAAATGTTCGCAAACCTTTGGCAACTCAGCACACGCTCTAATTAAACGCTGTGTAAAATAGCGGGGGTGACTGGTAGCAAAGCGAATGCGTTCGACACCTGGTACATCATGCACATAGTAAAGTAAATCTGTGAATGTGTGTTTCTTGCGTCCTTCTGGTGTTACTCCTGGTAAGTCACGTCCGTAAGCATCAATATTTTGCCCTAACAATGTTATTTCTGGATAACCTTGTCGCCCCAACTCTTCCATTTCAGCGCGAACAGCTTCAGGATAGCGAGACTGTTCTCTACCTCTGACACCAGGAACAACACAATAGGTGCAGTGTTCGTTGCAACCATAAATTATATTTACCCAAGCAGTAATTTTACTATCCCGTCTAGGTTTCGTGATATCTTCCACAATATGAATGGGTTCAGTGGCGACTACTTGGTTGCCATTGAAAACCTGTTCTAATAAATCTTGCAAACGGTTAGCGTGTTGAGGTCCCATAACTAAGTCTAGTTCGGGGACTCGTCGCAGTAGTGCTTCTCCTTCCTGTTGAGCGACACATCCAGCAACAATAAGAGTGAGGTCTGGTTCTTTATGTTTGCGTTTTGCTTGTCTGCCAAGATAAGAGTAGACTTTTTGTTCGGCATTGTCGCGAATGGTGCAGGTGTTGTATAGAATGATATTGGCTTCGTTGGGGTCATCTGAGGAGATGAGGCCCATATTATCTAGGATACCTGCCATCCGTTCGGAGTCGGCCTTGTTCATTTGACAGCCGAAAGTGGTAATGTGATAGCGACGGGGAGTTATAGTCATTTCAGTTATCAGTTATTAGTTATCAATTATCAGTACCTCTAGCTGAAGCATCCGGCTGGAAATACTAAAGTTTACTTTTTTCATCTCCTTATAATGGGAGGCTTGAGAGCTTATTTGTTGGTCATACTAAACTAAGGCAATAATATGGTAGTATACGATAGCATAGGATTATATCATAATTTGCTGAATTGTAGGGAGGCGATCACATTAAGCTGATGTCTATTCTACTACACTCACCCTTTCTTTCAAATACTATTTTTACACCATAATTTGTATTTTTATCTGCTTATTCTCTACTGCTATTATCAACATAAATTTGACATATTTTTAAATTCAAAATTAGCTAAATTCAATTTTTCCAAATCTATTTTTCCCAACTACTGACAATTTTTAAAAGCTTATTATTTGTATTTCATATCGTTAGCTCTATTCTCAAAAATAAACACACAATACTTTATTTTTTTTCTAAATTGCTTTGTTTTAGCTGAAACTCCCAATTTTTATTTACTAATTTAATTTTTGGTTTATAAATTGAATAGCCTAAACGAGCTAGAGTATCTCCTGCTTACTCTTGCCAAAGGGCAATATCTTCTGGTGAAAATCGAGTCTGCCATTCTCCGATAGAACCCTTGCGAATATGTTTATCTTCTCCTTTGTTTTTTACTTTACTATATCTGTGGCATCAATAATTTAATCAATTAGAGTTTTATCGTAGTCTAAACTAATAAAATCAAAGATTTTACTCAGTTATTCTTGAGGATGATCGCGGATATTTTCATAACTAACTGAGTAAATTTGATCGCCTATTTCTGGGTCGGCTTTAGCTATTTCTCCTTTATAAAAAGCTTTTTTCCATATTTTAATCATACTTTTTGTACTTTTTCTCGCCCAACGTACACTTTTTGCTCTTGCCTGATAATAAACAGAAACATCTCGTCCATCTCGAATAATTTCTATACTTTTCGCTTCAGGAAACTGATTTAAAATTACATCAATATAGCGGAAATGTTGTGGTGTTTTTTCTAGAAGAATATCCTTTTCAGTTCCTCCATTTTTTTCAAAAAAGCGATCGAACATTAATTGGATTAATATTTTGACTTTTATTAAGTCATCTTCTGAACCAAAACGAATTTTTGTAATTAATTCTTCTAGTTCTGTATAATTTACTAGACGATGAAGCCCAACTTTTTCTTTGCTGTTTTGAAAAATCTTATATTGCTTTAAAACTCCTTGCCATAAATCTTCTGATTCAATGCCAAACAATAAAGGCTTCAAACCATAAGATATGTATATCCACTTTGCCGAGTTAAATGCTCTAAATCTTTTTTTCAAGTCCTGATTTTTTAAATAGGTAAAGTTGTTGTAAGTTAAAGAATAAGCATAACTTTCTGATGGAACTTTGAGAATATTAGAATGACGACCAATCATTTTTTGCAACCAACTTGTTCCAGAACGGGGACAACCGACCAGAAATAATTTGTGGTATACCATAGTTATTTTGTTTTCCTGACTAATTTATAGGAATTGCATCTTAGTAATTATAGTATATCTGGAAAATGACTATAATAATTATAAATAATCAATGGATATAATTAAACTATTATGCACTTTTTTGATAAATTAATAACCAGTATAGAAAGGAATCAAAGTTTACTTTATCTGGAATTAAATCCTAATCCAGAAAGTTTACCAAAAGAAGCTGAGGGTGAAAATATTCCGCCAAAATCTTTATTTGCTAACCGTCTAGAAACACACAATCAAGAATTAATTCAAGATTGGTATAAGTGGCTCCATTTTTTAATAACTCAAACAGAAGAGTATGTATGTGCTTATAAACTTTCTCTAGGCTATTATCAATCTTTTGGTATACCAGGTTTACAACTACTTCAGCAAACTATAAAAACTATTCCTTATGAAATTCCAATTATCTTAGATTCTAAGCACGCTGACCTAAACACAAGCACGGTATTTGCTCAAACTATATTTGCAGATTGGCAAGTAGATGCTTGTACAATTTCACCCTATACAGGTCTTGATTTAGTTGCACCTTTTTTACTTTATCCAGATAAAGCAGTTTTTCTACTTTGTGCCACAGCAAATCCTTCAGCAGCAGTATTACAAGAATATCCTAATCAAGAGCAACCTCTTTATTTGAAATTAGTAGAGGAATCTAAAAGTTGGGCAACTCCCGAACAGCTAGGTTTAGAAGTAGGAATAATGCCAGATATGCTAGCAAAAATTAGGCAAGCTGCTCCAGAAAGACTAATACTAATTCAGGGAGATATAGCAGAAGAAAATGATATTACTAATCCAGAAGAATTAACTAAACTTTTAGCTGCTGGTCTAAATATTAATGGTGAAGGATTGCTCTTACCAATACCACCAAAATTATTAGGTACTGGACAACCTAATATTGCAATTAAAAGTTTAAGAGATACTATTAATGAACAACGTTTTAAAGTAATTGAAGGTAGTCCTACCTGTGAATTGTGGTTGCCAGATGTTTGTTTTTTACAACATGAACCACGTCGAGATTTAATCTTACAACTTTATGATATTGGCTGTATTATTTTTGGCGACCATGTACAAGCATCGGGAGCTATTTTTCCTTATTATATAGACTTACGAAAAATCATCTCAATTCCCCAAATATTCCATAAAATTGTTACTGCCTATGCTGAAATTCTCCAAGATTTAGAATTTGATAGAATTGCAGGTATTCCTTATGGTTCATTGCCCACGGCGACAGGTTTAGCTTTGCGTCTAGAACGTCCAATGATATTTCCTCGAAAAGAGGTAAAAGCTCATGGTACTGGTAGGCTAATTGAAGGGCATTTTCAAGCAGGGGAAAAAATTGTAGTTGTGGATGATATTATGATTAGTGGTAATAGTGTAATTAAGGGAGCAGAGAAACTTAAATCAGTGGGATTAGAAGTAGAAGATATTGTAGTTTTTATTGACCATGAACGGGGAGTAAAAGATAAGTTACAAGACCATGGATATCGAGGTCATTCAGTATTGACTTTGACAGAAATTTCTCAAACTTTATATGAGTCTAAGAAGATTAATTCTGAACAATTTAATATCCTCAAAAATAATCATTAAACTCTATGGTATTTCTGTAAATATAGTAATTTATGGTGGAGGGAGTTTAACGAAGTCATAAGTTATAAGTTATAATTTTTTTTTGATGAATTGATAATGAATAATTACCTCTGGTTAAAACCGTACTTGATTCAATTATCAGGAAATTAATTTCCTTTTATTCAATCATTTTCCTTTTACAGTGGTTTAATGATGAATAAACCACAATCATACTGACTCCGTACGGACGTTCGCATTTTTGTTATGCAACGTCCCTACCTCCTTACTCATTACTCCTACAACAGTTTTGTGGTCTACTCAACTCAAAAGCACTGTAGGGAGAGGTAATTATCAATTATCCATTATTGAACAAACCCCTAGCAAACTTTGAGTTTTTGCCTCTTTTAGAATTTCCTAACTCGAAAATAAGCAAATTTGATATTAGAGCCAATTATTTTGACAAAATTTATCCAATTATAGCGGTTGTCACAAAGGTAGACTACAAAACTTCTTCCTTTAACCCCAAATATCTGTATTCTATATTAATGAAAACTGCTATAAGTTATTGCCCAAGAATAGTATTTACAATTTATAATAATTTTTCTTAGTGCTACTTTTATACTTGAATCAAATCTAGCCAATATTTATATAAGAACCATGAGATTTTTTTTATTAACAACAATTATTACTGGTTTGATATATGTCTTACCTACACACCTTCAGGCAGTTTTTGCTAATCGAATTACAGAGGCTAATTATGACAATTTAAAAATTGGTATGACTTATCAGGAAGTCAAGCAAATATTAGGTAGAGAAGGTGAAATTTATACAGAATATAATAGTCCGAATATTCAAAATTTTGGGGTAGCTTATCGCTGGCTCAATAATGATGGCACAGGAATAATTGCCGTATTTAATTCTGAGAATAAATTAATTAAATTATCTGCTCAAAATTTGAATACTAATAGCTTAGGAATAAATCGAGAAGCGCCAGTAGTTACAACTATAAACATTGAAAATATAAAAGTTGGTATGACTTATGATGAAGTAACAAAAATTATTGGGAGTCGAGGAACAAAGCAGCCAACTAGAGATAATCCTTTAACTAATCCTAATACTACTGAATATATTTGGCTTAATCCTGATGGTACAAGCTTGACCATAATTTTTGATTCTAATCAGAAAGTGGTTACTATTAGAACCCAAAATATGAATACTTATAATTTTGGTAATCCTTTCTGGAATCAGCCTAAACCAGTTTATTCAATTACGCGAGAAAAGTATGAAAAATTGCAGTTAGGAATGACATACCAAGAAATTAGAAATATCCTGAGAAAGGAAGGAGAATTAGATACAGAATTTGATCCAGAAGCTTTTGAAAAATCAAGAGAAGCAAGGGAAATGCAAATTAATGCTACTGCTTATCAGCGGGGTTTAGTTGATAAGGAGCAAGTAGTGCCAGATGAACAGGAAGAAGGGGATAAAATTAAAGATGCTTATAAATGGATGAATCCCGATAAAACAGGAATTAAAGTAGTTTTTAATATCGAAAATAGAGCAGTTGCCATATCTACTTTTGGTTTAGGTGTTGGACTACGATAAAAACTTACAAATTAAATAGATTGTTCTATGTATGAAAATCAAAAATGGCTAGGTTTAATGATTGGAAATTCCAGGTTACATTTTGGTTATTTTGTGGGTGCAAAACTTCAGAATACTTGGGATAATCACCATCTTCAAGAAAAGGTAATTAAGTCTAATATAATTGAGGAAATGGAAGAATTACTTAAAAGTATATTAGAAACTGAAAATATAAACTTCAATTATGGGATGCCTTTGTTAATAGCATCAGTAGTTCCCGAACAAACAACACTTTGGCAAACTTATCCTGAATCTGATATGATTACCCTAGATAAGTTGCCACTCCAAGAACTTTATCCTACTCTGGGAATAGATAGAGCTTTAGCTGTTTTGGGTGCAGGTACAAACTTGGGTTGGCCGATATTAGTTATAGATGCTGGTACAGCAATTACCTTTACTGGTGCTGATGTCCAAAAACAAATAATGGGAGGAGCAATTTTACCTGGGCTAAGGTTGCAATTATCATCTTTAGCAAAGGGAACAGCTATGTTACCATCAATTGATATACCTGTAGAGTTACCTCCAAGGTGGGCAAAACAAACATCAACAGCAATTCAAAGTGGGGTCATCTATACCGTATTGGCGGGTATGAAAAATTATGTTGTATCTTGGCTAGAAAAATTTCCTGACAGTAAAATAGTATTGACTGGAGGCGATCGCCGTATACTATTGAGTCATTTCACAACCCTATTCCCTGAGCTAGCGGCAACTTTTATAGATGCACCCGATGTCATTTTTTGGGGAATGTCAAAAATGTGGCAGCAAATATTAAACTAAACTAGGTAAAAAATGCTTCCCATAACCTAGTATTATTAATTACTCTAGCTATCTTATTTATAAATATTCTCTAAAAACTATAGTGCTAGAGTAAAATTGAAGTTTCTCAGTCAAAAATTCTGAAGTTCTGTAAATATTAATTATTGACTCTATTGAGGTATACTGTAAAATCAAGCCTCTTTAAATTAGTCAAAATAAATGATTAAAAATAGTCATCTTTAGAATGACTATTTTTATGAGACTATAAATTTATTGATTAACGTATGAAAAGACTAAAAATACTGGTATCCAGTTAATGTTAAAAAAATCTTGGTAATAGTTAAATTCATCTCTAAAATTATTCTTAAATATTGTATCTAGTCTTATGAGATTATGAGGAATTAATTCAACCATATACTAAGATACTTTTAAGGTAGTTTTATATTGACTGTTCTACCCAAAATAGTATATTTTCAAATAGTCATTGAATCAAAAAGGAAACTATGGCGAATCTAGAAATAAATGAAAGTATGACGAGTTCTGAAATGATTGATTCTCAGTCAAAAAAATCCTTGATAGATATCTCTAATTCTCAACCACCTACCCCTGGGATATTGCCATTTTTGAGAATACTTGCATATCTATCTTTTGTCATTGCTATTACTTCAGGTATTACAATTTTTTTCTTCCCAAGCGAAGTTAAATTATTTATCATTTTAGTAGTATCTATTGGTTTGTTTATTTTCTTGTTACCTGTGAATCGCGAATTAAACAGAAACTATACTAATAAACTTAATGATTATAATGTACTTAGGAAAACAGCCATATATATAAATTCGTCACAACTAGAAGACTCTCCAAAAAGTATACAGATAATGCAAGGAGTAGAAACAGCTTTAAGTTATACTCAAGAGTTAATAGAAGATTACAAAAAGACTCGTGTAGAATCAAGATTGCTTTACT
Organism: Cyanobacteria bacterium P01_H01_bin.35; assembly: GCA_038747755.1. GTDB lineage: Bacteria > Cyanobacteriota > Cyanobacteriia > Cyanobacteriales > Microcoleaceae > Trichodesmium. The sequence goes on along the minus strand of JBCDJM010000228.1, from coordinate 713 downwards.
ATCTATTGCAAATAGTAACAATAATTTTTTCTGGAGTAACTCCGCTTTTAGTTTTGGTTGATAAATTAGATACAGGTCCAGTTTGGCTGAATTGGTTACCTGTAATATTTCCAGCGATCGCTTCTATTGTTGCTAGTATTTCAACTTCATTTCCTTTTGAAGACAATTGGTTGTCTGCTAATCGAGCTACAGAACTTTTAGAAGCAGAACAAAAGAAATTTGTCTTAGGAGTAACTGCAGGTTATAGAATTCCTCGTAATGCTGAAGAAAAGGAACGTTACAAAATGACAAGAGATGCCATGGCTAAATTTATTAATCAGGTGAATACTATCCATCTCAAGCAATTACAAGAGCAAGAAAAAGCAGAGAAAGGAGCAGAAGAAGGAAAAGAGCAAGAGCAAGAGCAATAACAAGAAAATAAGGGAAAATAAAATAGCTCATCTCTAATCAGGTAAATCTTAAATATTTAGAGAATGGCTAAATTAAGTTGGCAATTATCGCAAATCTAGTCTCATTATTTGGAAAATTACCAAATAATTAATAATTAATAGTTAATAATTAATAATTAGGAGTTGATAGTCAATTAATTATTCATTCAACAATTCACACCTTGAAGCCCTTAGATAGGGGTTTCTGCAAGTGTCGCCGCCAACCGGCTTTGAAGGTGAAATTGTCGGCGAAATCGTGGTGTATGACACCGGTTTCAATGGCGC
>JBCDJM010000227.1:0-12665 GCA_038747755.1 Cyanobacteria bacterium P01_H01_bin.35 | reverse complement strand
ATCATAGACATACATCACCAACCTCTTCCTCTATTTTACCTGCTAAATGCTAATATTGAATAATAACCATTATTGTCTTTTCAAAAAAAATCCTCTAGTAGTACCGTCAACCTGCGGAATGTAGGATAAACCTTTACAGCAGTTTTCAAGTCAATGAATCACATAAAAAAATAATAATCCTGTAGGGACGTTTTGCTAACGCAGAGCTTCCGCTTTATATGTCGCGACAGCGTTAACGAAGTTTTGCGTTAGCTAAACGCTGCGCGACATGTTTGCGCAGCATTCCGGAACGGAAAACGCATTTTTGTTATGCAACGTCCCTACATTGTGGTTTACTCAACTGAAAAGCGCTGTAAATCTTTATGACTTTGAACCAATTCATTCTTCACTTTCTTCACTTTAATTTTCTCCATTTTTTTGAGTAGGAAGCAATTTGAAAAAAACATTCGACAACAGAATTGCTTCCTACTCCCCTACTCCATCACTCCTCTACTCCCCTACTCCCCCACTCCCCTACTCCTCTACTCCTCTACTCCCTCACTCCCCTACTCCTCAGATCCAAGAGGAGATTGCCTCTCTAATTGAGTAATTGCCAATTTGATAATTTTCTTAACCTCTTCCTCTGACTCTTGTTCCCATGCTACTCGCAACGGTGCTAAAGCACTATCGGAACGAACTTTCATTAAAGACAAAGCTGCTGCCTTGCGAGTTTCACCGCTAGTCGGATGTTTCAGTAATTCAACTAGATTAGGAACTGCTGGTTTGTAAGCTAAATTTCCCAAAACTGCTGCTGCTTCAGTGCGTACTTCTTCAGACGAATCTCCCAGAGCAGTTAATAAGATATTCAGAGCATCTTCTTCTCCTGAATCTTGGGCAATTTTAGCGATCGCTCCTACTACAGCAGACCTAACTGCTACCTTTTCAGAATTAACCTCCCGATATAAATACTCTTTTGCTTCTGGTCCAATAAATGCTAAGGCCCAAGCGGCATGACCTTTAGTGCTTTCTGGATACTCTGCCGATCCTAAAATCTCTAATAGCACAGGGGCAGCAGTTTCTCCTATCCGAGCGAGAGCGCCAACTGAGGAGCCTTTAACTACTGTATCTTCATCATTTAGTAGGGCATGGACTAAAGGTGAAAGTGTATCTGGATCGGCAATTAAGGTCAAAGTTTTGGCACTAGCTCGTCGGACAACAGGATCGGAATGATTGAGAAGAGCTTCAGTCAAAAAAGGAGTAGCTGGCTTGCCAATTTGTCCAAGAGTTTCGGCAAAACCTAAGCGGACCATTCCTCGCGAATCGCCCATGCACTCTACCATAAGTTGTAACTTTTGGCTATCATTAGTGTCAAAAGTTTTTTGGATTGCTTCTTGTCTAGTTTCTGCTAGAAAAGTATCTATTTCTTCTGGAGACATGGAAAAACTATAATAATTTGAGAACTAATAATTAAAATACACTAAAAAACCCGCGCTGTAATACCTAAGCATTACAGCACCGGGATAAATTACAAAAAAAGAAAAATACTATGCTACTTCAGTAATACTTAGAATTTTTCCACCAGTTTTGTGAATGTTTTGAACTTGCTTAGACATCTGACTGTAGTTAACTACACATTCCTGACGACTAAACTTGCTCAACCTAGCAGAAGCTTTGGAAGTAGAAAACTCAATTTTAAAGCGCTTTCCTGTATTGCCGTAATTAGCTCCGTTACCGACAGCAAGTAGCTTGATGGGAGTAGGTAAATTAGCAGCTACAGAAGTAATTAACTTGGCACTGTTATCACTATCATTAGTAGCAGAACCTCGTAATAGAGAAAACGTCCGGTTGAAAACTTCGTTTTTCAGTCCAACAATAGAACGAATACTCCGGGGATAAGGTACAATATTATCACCAAAACTCTCGATATACTCATCACTATCGATATAAGAGTTAATTTCTGTTCCGTACCCCTCTTCGTTATAAAGCTGAACGTGCTCGGAAATTTCCGACTGTTCTTGAGGAGGACGACCTAATAGATGTTTGAAGTTTAACTCAATAAAGCGATACTGAGATGAAGACTCAAAAAATAGTTTCTGATAAAGACTTGATTGAGCTACACTTCTCACAAACTCACGGACTGTAATATCACCATTGCGGAGCATAGACTCAGCACTAGATAGGCGATCGCCTTCCATCAGATGCTGATTTCCTAAGACTTGCTTGTAGACAGCTCTGATGATCTGCTCTAGTTCCCCTTCAGTAGTATTGGGGCGAAGTTCTAGAGGATCGACTTCAAAAGCATCTAAACCAAGACTTGCTGATGTAGTTAAGCTTGTCATTAATTTCCTCCTAAAGACTTAATCTTTAAATTGGTATTTTTGAAAAATTATATTCCTTTGAGAAAGCTTAAATTTTGCCTCTAGTAGAAGTAGTTATAACCCAATTAATAGAATATTAATTCTTATCTTCTGACTCCTACTAACAAAGCAAAATTATGTAGTGATTCTTTTAAAGAAATGAGATTAGGACATGGAATTAATTAAATAATCAAGATATCCATTGTATTCTACTAAAGCTTGAGCAGACATATCACGATCTGCACAACCACGACTGCGGAGGAAGCTTAACCCAGTAATATAAGTAGCAGTATCAATACCTAAAGCGCGATATACTTCTCTTGCTCCAGAAATTCCCCACTCATCAAGAGGACCTGTACCACCAACAATTAGACAATAATTGATCAAGCGTAAGTAATGAACGATATCGCGCTTGCACTTGTCTTTTTGAGTTCCAGCATCCATATCACGGCCACTACCATTAGGGAATTTGCTATAAATAGCATTAACTGCTTCTTGAGCTACAGCATCATAATTACCTGCTAATTTGTCTGCTGCTTCAAGGCGAGCTGCAGAACGCTCTAAAGTACCTTTTACAGACTCTAAATCGGAACCACTGGGAAAACGACCTGCTAAATCAGCAGAAGCAACAGTTGTAGTTAAAACTGATTTCATAATTGAGTTTTTCTCCTCTTCTGAAAATAGATTGGGTTGAAATTTTAATTTGTCAAGTCTAAAACTGGTTAATCTTAACTGATAGCAGAAACAACTGCATCAAAGTAACCAGCACACTCAGATGTTAAACTAGAGCAGTCGCCTTCAGTAAAGCTCATCTTGTTGTATTTGCTTCCAGCTTGAGCTTCAGTGTTAGTACCGTTGATGTGAGCAACAGCACAAGCTTTCATAATCTCAACAGCGCGAACTGTATTTCCAGTAGGAACTCCCAGAGCAGCATAAGTTTCTTTTAGACCATTTAGGCAGCGATCTGTAAGAATAGAAGCATCACCACTTAAGAGTGCATAAGTGACATAACGAAGAATAATTTCTGCATCCCTTAAGCATGCTGCCATTTTCCGGTTAGTGTAAACACCGCCACCAGGTGCAGTTAAACCAGGACTTTCGCAACAGATACCAGCAATAGAGTCAGTAACAATACAGCTAGCGTTGCTAGTAATGGAGTTAACTGCATCTAGACGTTTGTTACCCTCAGCAACAAATCCCCTTAAAGCTTCTAAATCTGCACCGCCAACAAACTTACCACCAGCGTCAGCGCTAGTTACGGCTTTGGAAAAAGCATCAACTATTGAGTTCTCCTTGTTAAGCTAATTCTAATATTTGACTTAAATAGTCACAGACTAAATATATGGAATAGTAGTTCAAAATCTCGTTTATGAGAAACAAATTAATAAAAGTTCACTAAATGATATGCAAAACCTCTAAAGTTAATTTTTATTACTTTGTACTACTTAATTGCTTGACAAACTTGTAGAAAATATTAAATTTTAAGCAATTTCTTTTATTTTGGTGTAAAGAGTTGTAAAAGCCTTTTGAAAGGTTTGAAGAAAATGTGAATTTATGCTGTTTTTGCTGGATTTGCCACAGATTCCAGGATATTTGAACCTCTGGTGATATCAATGCTATATGATCTATTCAAGAAACTAATTATTGATTGTAATTAACACCCTAAGAAAATGGATAAACGTTTTTTCAATATATTTCCTGGATTAACTGAAGAAAAAGCAATTGCTTTGTTAGAAACACCTCTAGATGAATTAGAAGATAAATCAGAACGTTATGTAGCAGCAAGTCATTTAGTGAATTTTCCCAGCGATCGCTCAATTAATGCTTTAATCAAAACCATACAAGATACAAATCCTGTCTTAGAACAGAAAATTGCTAGACGTAAAGCGATCGAAACGTTGGGGCGTTTGAATGTAACATCGGCACTACCGACAATTCGAGGTTGCTTGGGTGATGCAGACTGCTACACTGTAGAAAATGCTGTTTGGGCAATTAGTGAAATAGGAACTGAAGACCAAGAAATTCTGGCAGAAATTGCTCAGTTGTTAGAAAAACCAGGTCAAAGTTATCGTTTAATTATTCAGGTGTTGGCAAAATTTGACTATAAACCTGCAATAAGTAAGATTCAGCAGTTTACAGAATCTGATGACGAACCTATTGCTAGTGCAGCGATCGCTACTGTTTGTCGTTTAACGGGAGACTATTCGCAAATGACAAAGGTAGTGGAATTTTTAGAGCATTCTAGTGTTAATGCTAGACGTGGTTGTATTCAAGACTTGATTGATGCTAAATATTATCAGTCTATTCCGAATATTGCTAAGTGCCCAGTTTCAATGGTTTTTCGTCTCCGGGCAATTAGACTTTTAGCAGAAACAGGTATTCCCACAGGGGAGCTTAACTTTGCTGAAATCGAACCCTTTTTAGATACAGTTATTCGCGATCGTCCCAACGATCTAGAGTTAGTTCACGAATATGATCAAACTCCAGCTTTAGAGTTTGTGATTAAGGAATTATATAGTACAGATTTTGGTAGGTGTTATTTAGCTAGCAAAACTCTTTTGGAGCAAGTTGCTCCAGAAGTTGCAGGTGCAGCATTAATGGCAACCTTTGCCGAAAGCGCTCATAATGATTATGGCGCTCACTATCATGTAGTTAAACTTTTAGGTTGGCTCAAATATGTTGATGCTTACGATCTGTTGGTAGAAGCACTGCACAATACAGCGCCTCAGTTTCAGAAATCTCGTGGTGCTGCTGCACTTGCTCTAGCAAATTTAGGAGATGAACGGGCGATACCTTTGCTTAGAGAAAGTATTAGTCAGACAAGAATTTTTGACTTTAAATATGCTTGTTTATTGGCGTTGGAAAAGTTAGGCGATCGTCAAGCTCCTGAGTTGTTGGTTAATGATTCAGATTTATTGATTCAAACTAAAGCAAAAAATCTGATTTGATACCAACAGGACTTACGCAGATAAACCCAGAAACCGGGTTTTTTCCTAGATATTTATTGCAAAAACAACGATTTATCCTAAAAACCCGGTTTCTTTGCGTAAGTCCTAACCAAATTTCCACCTTCAACTTCCTGTCTAATTTTTTTAAGTAGGGGCGATTCGCGAATCGCCCCTACAAATAAAATTGAATCATTTATCAAAAATATTTTGTAGCCAAGTTAGTCTAAATTTTTTCAGTTGTGTAATTGTTATTAGTCGAATTAGCTATTTGTTGAACAACCGATAAAGGCAAATCTAAATATTCAGCAATTACCTCTAAACTCAATCCTAATTTGAGCATTCGAGCAACTGCTTCTTTTTGGCTTCTTTGTTCTGGCAACTGTTGAATCAGGCGTTCTTTACGCTCTCGTGCTTGTATCGCTGACTCCTGGGGAGTTGGCACTCGTTCACCGTTGGCAGTAAAGTAACGCAGTTCACCTCCATCTATTCCCAAGTATAATTCTAATTCTTGGCTCCAACGCCAACCTTCCTGATTCGGTTGAATTTCTTGATAGCCATTTTGTTCTAAGCGAAATCCCATAAATTCCATAGTTTCGGGGTGGAACCAAAAATATTCTGGGATGCGGAAGTTGTCTTGATATAAATCTTTTTTCAGGGTGCGATCAACTCTTGCGGTAGAGTCAGATAGTAACTCGATAATTAAATTGGGATATTTACCGTTTTCTTCCCAAACTACCCAGCACTTCCGAGGTTGCTTCTGGGTTTCTTTGACTAAGAAAAAGTCCGGACCGCCCAATTCGCGATTTTTTAGCTGCTGCCGACTATAATAAATACTCAATCTAGCACCGATAAAGTAATCGTTGCGATCGCGCCACAACCATTCCAGACAAATAACTAGCAACATGAGTTGGGTATAGTGTTGAGAGCTTTCCATTTCGGGTTCGTCGCTTTCTAGTTGAGTGGCATCGGGCATTATTGCCTCTAATTGTTGGGCTGTTAAAACCATAGAGTTTCATCCTGTTTTCACATTTGTCTAATTTATTTAAGTAGGGGTGAACCGCCGTTCGCCCCTACAAATCAAATTGAATTATTGATCAAAAATCTTCTGTAGCCAAGTTAGCCTAAATCTCTTGAGTTATCTAATTATTATTAGCAGAATTAGCTATTTGTTGAACAACCGACAAAGGCAAATCTAAATATTCAGCAATTAATTCTAGACTCAATCCTGATTTGAGCATTCGAGCAACTGCTTCTTGTTTGGCTTCTTGTTGACCAATTTCTCGGCCTCTTTGTTCACCAACTTCTTCCCCATCGGCAAAAGCTTGTTGTGCTTGCAATTTAGCTTCTTGAGCATCCTCCTGGGGAGTTGGCACTCGTTCGCCGTTCGCAGTGAAGTAACGCAGTTTACCTTCATCTACTCCTAAATATAATTCTAATTCTTGGCTCCAACGCCAACCTCGATCGTTCGGTTGAATTTCTTCATAAACATTTTGTTTTAAGCAAAATCCCATAAATTCCATATTTTCGGGGTCAAACCAAAAATACTCTGGGGTACGGAAGTTGTTTTGATATAGCTGTTTTTTTAAGTTGCGATCAACTCTAGCGGTAGAGTCTGATAGTAACTCTATTATTAAATTGGGATATCTACCGTTTTCTTCCCAAACTACCCATGACTTCCGGGGTTGCTTCTGGGTATCCTTGACTAAGAAAAAATCGGGACCTCTAAAATCCCGAGTTTTTAGATGTTGCCGACTGTAATAAATAGTTAAGTTGGCACCAATAAAGTAATCATTTTTATTGTACCACAACCATTCCAGACAAGTAACTAGCAACATAAGTTGGGTATAGTGTTCAGAGCTTTCCATTTCGGGTTCGTCGCTTTCTAGTTGAGTGGCATCGGGCATTATTGCCTCTAATTGTTGGGCTGTTAAAACCATTGATTTTCACCTTACAATTAATAGATATAATTGAGATTATAGCATGGCAAAATAATATCCCCCCCTTCTGCTCCAGAAGGGAGGGAAAATTTTAATATTTCATATTAGTTTCATAAGTATCGTGGTTTTGCTCGACTTGGTTTAGGAAGTCTGGGGTCTGAGCGATCGCCTTGCTATACCCAATCTCCCAACACAACGGTAATTTCTATTTTTGTCGCTTCATTTTGGAAATACCGCCAGAGATGCCCAGGAGTAACAAACCAATAACTGCACTAGGTTCAGGAACGCTCTTGCTCTCGTTTTCCCCTTTTACTAAGGGACTCATCGAAAAACTAGCTGTTTCGGTGTTAAATGCTAGCTGAATCGGGAATGCTGTCGGATCTTTGGGAGCGATCGAGTCGATACCAGCAATAACGAACTTAGAAACCCCACTACCCAATAAAGAAGCAAAGTTGACGCTTTCACCAGGACTAAATTCACCGAGATTTTGTCCGTTGGCAAATACGGTGAAAACATTATCAGAGTCGATACCGAAGGGGAAATCGACTATATCGGTAAACAAAGAATTTCCAAGCATTTCAAATTCAAAACCGTAGTTTGTAGGGGGATCGTACCACAATCCACTTGGTACTTCTTCAAATAAAAATGAACCTTCTTGAAGGTTGTCTGGCAGTAAAGGAATTTGTTGAAGTTTGCCGATTTGTTTGTCTATAGATTTAACAATAAATTTGGCTGCCTCACCTCTGCTAACAGAGTTTTCTGGTTTGTATTCGCCGTCAGCAAAACCGCCAACTATGTTGTTACATTTGAGAGTTGTAATGTGTTGGTAAAAAACGTTGCTACTGTCAACATCAGAGAAATTACCACAAGATGTATTCGTCTTAAATTGGAAGCTATTGTCGATAAATTTAGTCATTTGCCCTCTGTCAACGGGCAATTCCGAACGGAAGGTTCCATCATCAAAACCTCCAATTACGTTCTTACATTTGAGGGTATTTATTTCCCGATAAAAAGGATTGCTGGAGGTAACATCGGGAAAAGCACCGCAGGAAAAGTCTTCTTGGAAACCGAGAGCATTGTAGATAAATTTAGACAAAGAACCTCTATCTAATTTTGTGTCTGGTTGAAAATTTCCATCCCCAAAACCATTAGCTATATCGTTGCCAAATAATTGATAAATTTCCTCAGCAAATGTAGAGTCTAAAGAGACATCTGGAAATAATCGTCTCGCTGTTAAATTGTTTTCTGATGACCAACCAATTTGATTGTCGCCCCAATCTACTTGCCACCAGTTTTCACCGTTAAAAGTCTGGGAACCGATAACTTCACCGACGCTGCCCCAGTTCAGACCAAATACTTTTCCTGCTAATTCACCACCTGGTTGTTGGTAGATATTTAAACCAATTTTGTTGTCGGATGGATTGCGTTTGGCAATTACATTTTTGCCAGTTTTAACTACATTAAACTCACTTTGTTCGAGTTCTTGTTTAATGTCGGCAAGGGTTGCCCCATTTTCCAGTTTTTCCACCCAATATTGAGGGTTGTTTGATGAGTCTTTCAACAGAACTTTTTGTAGCAACTCGTTGATTTTTACTTTGGCATAGTCGCTGTTGGCAATTTCTTTTCTGACATCTGTAATAGTTGCTCCGTTGGCAAGTTTATTTATCCAATCATCGGGATTGGATGATGAGGGTTTGTCGAGTATATCTTGAGTAAGTTGATTGACTTTGTTTTTGCCTTCTTCTGTTGAGGCAATTTCTCGGCGAATATCGGTGACTGATTTGCCACTTACCAGTTGGTTAACTCTGTCGTTTAATTCCAACTCATTAGGTTGGCGATCGATAATTTCCTTATAGGCTTTTTTGACGTTGTTTTTTGCTGTTTCGTAGTCAAAACCTGTATTTTGGGAGGTGTAATATTTATGCCGTATTGGGTCTTTATAGTCCAATTCTTCAAATAATTTCTTAATACTTTTCCCATAAGGACTGCTACCAGTAGGAGTTTTTTGAATAGCAAAGTGTAAATGAGGACCAGTAGAGTATCCAGTGTTACCGCTCTTTGCGATAATTTGACCTTGTTCCACTCGATCGCCGATTTTTACATTCTTTCCCAGAACATCTGACACACCATTTTGTTTCAGATGTAAATAAAGAGAAGATTCTCCATCTCCATGATCTATTACCAGATAGTTTTTGTATTTGTCGCAATACTCTTCATCACAAGCATAATTATTCCCTTCTTCAAACATTAAAATTACACCACCCCTAGAAGCTGCTATATCATCGCCTACCTTCATATTAAAGTCAATGGAGTATTTCAAGTTACCTTTGTGGCTCAACTCAGTGTTGTTATATCCTTGAGTAACTTTGTATGAAACGCCATCAGGAAAAGGAAGTTTGTAAAGCGATTCTGCTAATGCTTGATCGCCGAACAAAGAAAAAACAGAGCTAAATGCTAAGGTGGATATGCCTAGCATTAAGGTAGCATTTTTCTGTTTGGAAAATAGACAATTATTAGTTGGACTTGGTAACATAGTTTTTTCCTTTATCAAAACATTATTCATTGTTGGAGTTTTTTGTTGCCTATAAGTTTGCTGCGGAGTTGGGGGTGTTGCCTGCGGATTTTTTGGAAGTGGCAGGGGCGCAGTCTCATGTTAACTGGGAAGGAACTGCTCAGGAGTACACTTGGTCTAATTATTTCCAGCGGGAAGTGGATGCTAAGGGGGAAGTTATTTCTATTCCACCTCTAAACCAGTTTTCCAGAGAATCTTTGGAGCATTTGCGTAGCACTTTTGGAGAGATGTCTCTGGCGAAAGCAGTTCTAGATTTGTTGTTGCCCATGCTTTCTAGGGAAACAACAGAAGCGCAAACATGCCAGAAGTTACGGGAAGTTGTGGAAGCGACGCGAGGGAAAACTGTTGACGAGGTTGGTTATGTGGGAGGCAATGCCACGACGTTGTTAGTGAAAACAAATCCTACTGCTTTGGAGAGGTGCGATTTGAATCGCTCTGTCATTTTGGGAGCTAATTTTGCAGGTGCAAGCTTGCAGAATGTTAATTTGACTGAGGCAAATCTTGCTGATTGTGTTTTTATGGAGTCTATGAGTACAGTTAGATGTTTAACTTTTACTCCTGATAGCAAACTTTTGGCAGGGGGGGATGAGTCTGGTAAAATTCATTTGTGGCAAGTTGCGGATGGTAAAAAACTTTTGACTTGGGAAGGTCATACTCACATAGTCAGAACTATACAATTTGCTGCGGATGGTCAAACTCTAGTTAGTGCTAGTGCTGACAAAACAGTAAAATTTTGGAATCTGGCAAGTAGTCAATATTTGAGAAGTTTATCAATAAATTCTGAATTCGTGAAAGCTACTGACTTGAGTCCAAATATGCAACTCTTAGCTGCTTATGGTGTAGATGGAACAATCCAATTATGGAATCTCAACAATGGCAAATATCTAGCCACCTTACAAGGGCACACAAGTTTGATAAACGAAATAGCGTTTAGTCCCAGTGGGAAAATTTTAGCCACTGCTAGCAAAGATAGAAATATCAAGCTATGGAATGTGAATAATGGTGAATGTTTAGCCACTTTATCAGGACACCAGGAAGCAGTCCGCACTATTGCTTTTAGACCAGATGGTAAAGTTTTGGCAAGTGGTAGTTTTGACTTTACTATTAAACTTTGGGATATTAGAGATATCGAAAATATTTCCCTAGCTGCTACTATTCCTGCCCATGATAATGAAGTTAGAGGGCTGATTTTTTCTACAGATGGAAAAATGCTTGCTAGTGGAAGTGGTGATCTAACTGTAAAATTGTGGGATGTCAGCTATAGTGGTCGCCCCCAACTACTGAAGATTTTACGAGGACATACCGCTTGGTTGTATCAGGTTGCTCTTAGTCCTGATGGTAATATTTTAGCCAGTAGTGCTGGTGATAAAAAAGTAAATCTGTGGAATCTTGAGAATATTGATAATGTCAAACTACAAAATACTTTAGGAGGTTGGGGAAATTGGATTCGCTCAATTGCTTTTAGTCCTGATGGTCAAACTTTAGCTAGTGGTAGCGATGACTATGCTGTAAGACTTTGGAATATAAAAAATGGGAAAATAGGAGCAACTTTCCAGAAACATCAGGAGCGCGTGCAATCAGTTGAGTTTAGTCCTGATGGTCAAACTATAGCTAGTGGAAGTTTCGATTTTACAGTTAAGTTATGGAATGTTACCAGTGAATGTTTAGCAAGTTTGGGCGGACATACAGACCAAATACATTCTATTGCTTTTACTCCTGATAATAGCTTATTGATTAGTGCTGGAAACGATCGCTCTGTGAGATTCTGGGATGTCAAGACGAAGCAGCAGCTGAAAATTTCACTAAGCTACTGTAAATCAAAAGTTTATGCAATTGCTGTCAGTCCTGACAGTAAGAAAATAGCTGTTGGTGGAGTTAATCCTATTGTCCAATTGTGGGATATTGAAACAGATGAAAATTTAGGCAGTTTCCAAGGACATCAAACAGATATCAGATCAGTTACCTTTAGTCCCAATGGTCAGCTATTAGCAACTAGCAGTCTCGACACAACAGTCAGTTTGTGGAATATTAGCACTCAAAAATGCCTCGCAGTTTTTGAAGGTCAACAAGTATGGAATTACTCAGTTGCTTTCAGTCCAGACGGTCAACTATTGGCCAATGGAGCAGAAAACAACACCGTCCGCTTGTGGAACGTTAACACCCACCAACCCTACGCCACCTTAAGCGGACATCAGAGTTGGGTATTAGCACTAGCATTCCACCTCGACGGTAAAATTCTTGCTAGCAGTAGCGCTGACGGAACAATTAAACTCTGGAACATCAAAACAGGAGAGTGCATCAAAACCCTGAGAGTACCCAGACCTTATGAAAACGCCAACATTACCGGAGTCACAGGATTAAACAACGCCCAAAAAGACAGCCTGAAGGCATGGGGAGCAGTGGAATATTGAACATTAGAATCTATTTCAATATGTAGCATCTTCTGCTAAAATACAAATCAACCTATCATCATATAATTCAGAGGAAATATGTCGGATGTCACCATCAAAGACTTAGAAATAGTACAAACCCTATTCAACGAAGCAGGTTTAGATTATCAATTAGAATTAGAAGGTGGAAAAATATCAGTTATGGGGCCATCAGATATCGTTTCGAGCGAAGTAGGAGTTCGCTTAATTTCTTCTCTTTATGCTTGGATAAATCCCCGTCGTCTGGGGCGAGTATTCGACTCTGCAGGTGGTTTTATCTTACCCGATAGCAACCTCAAAGCACCAGACGTATCTTTTGTCAAAGCCGATCGCTTACCACGAAGCATCCGCTATTTTGCAGAAATGGTACCCGATCTAGCAGTCGAAATTAAATCTCAAAGCGATAGAGTTCCCCCTCTGAAAAAGAAACTCCTAAAATATAT
>JBCDJM010000226.1:0-12685 GCA_038747755.1 Cyanobacteria bacterium P01_H01_bin.35 | reverse complement strand
GATTCAATAATACCTTAAGACAAAGGGTCTCCAGGCTAGTGCGAAAAACTTTGTCCTTTTCTAAATCTGTGGAAAATCATATTGGTGCAATTTGGTATTTTATTCATCACTATAATCAATCATTACTTGTTTAACACTACCGATAATAGATATATGGTTGGCGATGGTTGGCGATCGCAAAATGTTTAAAAAGCTAGTTTACTGGTGCGATATAGCAACGTGCGCTGGTATGTTTACATGGTACAAATAATACTAATGTAGTATATGCAAAAATCTTGATAATTGGGAGTAAACTCTTACACTACATTTAATTACAAGAGTCGTATGTAAATATGCGAGCGCTCACTGCTATAACTAGAATTCTCAAAAAAAAATCAAGCAAAGAATTCAGCTTCTGAATCTTTGCTTGATCAATTAGCTATGGGAAGTTTTTATTGTTATTGATTTTGCTGCTTCTTTCGGGATAAGGTGGCAATCGCAAAGATGCCTATTATTTCTTATAGCTTATATCGCAAAAGTATCGACTGATTTCGAACCTGTTATGTTATCATTTTGAACAGTTGATAGTGAGAATATAGTGCCATTGTTTTGCGGGAATTGGTTTCCTTCTAATAGATCGTTATACAATGTGTGAGCGTAGCTGTGGTTATCTGCAAAATTCCAGGAACCCGGTTGAAACCAATCATCCCAGTTAACGTATACATCTAAGTCACCTAACGGATCGTCGTATCCTAATGTACTGCTAGTATGGAAGGCAACTACTCTATCTGCATCGCTTGCATCTAGGCGATCGTCTGTAGGGTTGGGACCAGAGAACCAAGTTCCTTCAAACTCAGGACCTGCTGGATCGAGACCAATAAGCAGATCGACTTCACCACTACGTTCGCGAAGTTCTTCTCCTGCTTCACCCATCAGATGAGCACCTAAACTGTGACCAATAAGTGTAGTATCAGCAGGATTAACACCTTGACTCAACAAGTAGTCTGCTACTTCAACTCCCACATCATCAACTCTGTCAGCAGCAGCAGGATAATAGAAAGTATCAGCGCCGTCTTGCCAATCTACTAACAAGATGTTAGCGTCATTCCCTTCCAAATCTCGTATATTTTCTGCCATTTCTGACATCCAAGGTTGAGGGGTGAAGTTATTGCCTGGATTTCCACCTGTACTTCGGTAACCATGTACAATTACATAAGTAGGATCGCTTGTGTCTATAGGCCGGGAATTATTGAATCCGCTATTATCCCAAGTATTAAAGAATACATCTACCATATTTTTAGTTTGTTTCTATGTACGAGTTTTTACTGAAAATATTACACTTTGTGTTTAGTTGTATTTTCCATATAATCTACATAATTAGATACATTAGGACTTACCCAGAAACCGGAAAAATAATAATCAGGACAATAAACCAGGTTTATTGTTCGGTTGCGTAAATCCTGATACAATACATTTTTATTTAAGCAAGAGGCAACAGGCGGTAAAAAAACTCTACTTTTCATTAGTATCGCCGAGTTTTTGTAATATCAAAAAGGTAATTCTGTCATTTGAGGATATAAAGCTCTGTAGAAATTGAGATAAATTTTAGTATGAGGGATAGTTCCCCCAGTCATGGCGAAAATTTCACCATCAATATATTCATAACGAAGTTCCTGTTTTGCTGCCCATTCGAGATAGTCTTCAGGACTCATTTGTTGAGCATTTTGACGTTTAGCAATCAGAATTTTAGGGAATAGGAAATAGGGAATAGATAGAAATTATCAATTCTTTCTTCCTCCTTTATTCTGTCTAGGGACCTTGCATTCAACGTCCCTACACTAAATTGATCACAAATTCATAGGATCGACATCCACAGTCAAACTTACCCCTGGAGGACAAACATTACTCAACTTAGTTAGATCGGGTACATCATCACATCCAGGCAATAACTTTAACAAAATCTGCCACCGATAACGATTAGCAACTCTGGCAATAGGAGCGGGTGCAGGACCTAATAGATTGTATTTTTCTTCTTCCGATTTTTCCATCAACACACTTGCTAACTGTTGAGCAGTCACGGCTACCTCATTTGGTTCATAACTACTCAGACGCAATAAAATCAACCGCCCATAGGGAGGATATCGCAATTCTGCTCTTGCTTGTAATTCTGTTTCCGCAAAAGACTGATAATCATTACGTTGTACCGCTTGAATCACAGGATGTTCTGGAGTATAGGTTTGAATAATTACTTGCCCTGGGTTATCTCCACGGCCTGCACGGCCTGCTACTTGCAGCAATGTTTGAAAAGCACGTTCGTTGGCGCGATAATCTGCAAAATGCAGCAACCCATCAGCGGATACGACTCCTACTAATGTCACCTGTGCTAAGTCTAAACCTTTTGTCAACATCTGGGTACCGATCAATAAGTCTGCTTCCCCGTTAGCAAATTGATTTAACAAATTTCGGTGAGCATCTTTTTTGCGAGTTGTGTCGCTATCATATCTGATAAATCGTAAATTTGGAAATTGTCTGGTTAACTCCTGTGCTACTTTTTGAGTTCCACTGCCAAAAAATTTGAAAAAAGGAGAATCACATTCGGGACAACGTTGGGGTTGTAGTTGGGTATAGTTGCAGTAATGACAACGTAATAGTTGAGCTGCCCCTTCCTGGGTGTAATGATAGGAAAGTGAAACGTCGCAATGGGGGCATTCCATGACATAACCGCAACTACGACAAGACACAAATGTGCTGTAACCGCGACGGTGAATGAATAAAATTCCTTGTTGTTTGGTTTCCTCTAGTTGTCGCAGTGCTTCTTGGAGAGGATAGCTAAACATTGTCCGGTTTCCCTGTCGCAGTTGTTGGCGCATATCTACTATTTCTACAGGTGGCATCGGCCGCGAGTGGATGCGTTCTGGTAAGGATAGGTAGTAGGTTTTGGGTGTTTGGGAAACGGTTTCATCAACTAAGAAACCGGGTTCATTTTCCTGATTATTCAAATCATCAATTTTTTCAGATAAACCGGGTTTCTGTGTCAGGGAAACATTTTCATCAGCTAAGAAAGCGGGTTCATTTTCCTGATTATTCAAACTATCATTTTTTTCAGATAAACTGGGTTTCTGCGTTCTTGTTTCCAACCAACTTTCTAAAGAGGGAGTTGCCGAACCTAATATTAATGGGCAGTTTTCCAATTCTGCTCGCCATTTCGCTACGGTGCGAGCGTGATAACAGGGTGCGGGGCGGTCTTGTTTGAAACTGTTATCGTGTTCTTCGTCTAATACTATTAAACCTAATTTTGGTAGTGGGGCGAATATTGCGGAACGAGTACCGATAATAATTTGTGGAATACCCCAGGTCATGTTACGCCAGGTGTCATAGAGCATATCGTCATGCAAACGACTATGGTAAACATAGATATTATCTCCAAAACGAGCGCGAAATCTATCAGTAAGTTGGGGAGTTAGACCAATTTCGGGAACGAGTACAAGTGCAGATTTGCCATTTTCGAGGATGGGAGCGATCGCCTGTAAATATACTTCTGTTTTCCCAGACCCTGTAACTCCATGGAGCAATATTTCAGCAAATCCTTCAATTTGGGTAATAGTTGCTAATGCTTCTGTTTGATAGGGAGTTAATTTTTTTGATTCATCTCTTAGATCGCCCCTACCTTGTTCAGTGCGCAAGAAACGACGATATTCTGTAATTACACAGCCTTTCTGTTCTAGTGAATCTATCACTGAAGAACTTCTGTTGCAAGTCTTAAGTAATTCTGCTTGCCACATTGTCCCACCATTTTGCTGTAGCACTTCTACAACTTCTTGTTGAGGTTTGGTTAAATTTTTGGGTAAGCTTTGAATAATAACAGGATGGTATCGTAGAAGCAGTGACATTAGTTGGTATATTCCCTTGATTGCCAGGAGGTAAACCATTAAAATAACTACCTGTTTACTACTAATTAAAGTCACTGCCTTATTGAGTTTTGGTTTTGGTGGAGAAGGGGGTTCGAGATAACTTTCTACCCAACCTCGTTGTAGTAAATCTTTTAATCCTCTATCAGCACTTTTGACTTGACGTTGAATGTATTGCCAGGTGTAGTCTTTGGTTTTGGAGTTTTGCAGAATTTCCAGAATTTTTTGAGCATTAGTATTGAGGAAAATTTCTCCACCTGTTGGTATTGCTGCTTCGATGATGCGAATGCGTCGTTGACTCCGTTTGAGTAAACCTGGTGGTAGAGCAGTCCGAATTACTCTAATAAGTGGAGTTTGATAATAAATGGCGACTTTTTCCAGGAGTTCCCAATAAGTGGCAGCGAAAAAACCTCTGGTAATAATGTCTGATACATTTTTGAGGCGATCGCTACTCAAACCTTCTGGAAGTTGAGAAGTTTTGCGGATAGCGATCGCTCCTACCTGTTGGTTACCAAATGGTACTACTAGAATATCTCCTGGTTGAATGTCTAGATCAGGAGGTATTTTATAGGTAAATAATTTTTCCTCCTCTTCTGGATCATCTGTTGAAGTTTGGAAAGGGACATCAACTAAGACTTCTAACCACTCTTGCGACTCTGGGGGAAGGTTTTGATAAGATGACCCAGGTTCAGCGAGGACAGATTTTGAGGGTGTTTGGACAGAGTAGGACATTGGCAAAATTAATTAGGGTATAAATTAAAGTCAGAAGTTAGAAGTTAAATTCGTAGCACAGACTAAATTTATTAAATAATTAAGTATATCATCATAGAAAAATTAACAATGTGCAAATATTTAGTATTATACATCTATAGAAACTAAGTTTTAGCATAGGAATTACTAAAGTTTTGAGATTGATTTTCGGAGATATATATTATAGCTTAAACAGGAGAAGAACCCTCTATGAAAATAGCAATTGGAGCAGATCCCTATGGATTCGATCTTAAGGAAGCAGTCAAACAATACCTACAAAACAAAGGTATAAAAGTAGAAGATATTGGTGTTAATAATTCTACCGAAGAAACACCTTATTATAAGGTGGCTGCTCAAGTCTCAAAAATGGTAGGAACTCAACAAGTAGAACGTGGAATACTTGTCTGTGGAACGGGCATGGGAATGGCTATTATTGCTAACAAGTATCCTCATGTCTATGCAGCAGTCTGTGAGAATAGTTTTGCTGCCGAAAAATCACGATCAATTAATAATTCTAACATCCTAACTTTAGGTGGGTTTGTGACTACTCCTCTAGTAGCTCAAGACATTGTAGATATTTGGTTAGCCACTGAATTTAAACAGGGATGGGAGCCTGATATTCAAGATTGGTTGGAAAATTCTATGACAGATATTGCTCAAATAGAAAAACAACAATTTGGAGATTAAATCTTTTTAGTTAATTCACAAAAAATCTAAATATTGCTGTTTTAATTTTTAGATTTTCTTTGTCTACGTCTAGGAATTAGGGGCGGTTGCAGAGGTTGATATGATTTTAAACTTTCATCTCCTGTAAAAATTTCCACCTGATTTCCTTGCCTATGATAATAGTCAGCAATCTGTTTAATTGTAGCATCTCCCAATGCAAATCCTCGACTAGCAAAATTAGGAAATTCATCAGCTAACTGCTTCAAATTTTCTGCATTCCATAAAACGGATGGTTCTATAAATGCTGCCCAAGGAGTTTGATTATCTGCTGTTAATTTCATCAGATTTGATAATTCTTTAGCTATTTCATAACGCTTTGTTAGTGCTTGAGCAATATGATTACCTGTTTCAATAATTGTTGCTAAAGGTAAAACAAATGTAGTTTTTGCTTCTTCCTCCTTTTTCAATATTTCATCTACTTTAATTTTGCTCCACTTATTATTTTCAGACCCACAGGTTTCTTTCCCAGGTACTCCTAAATAAACACATAGAATAGAAGTATCAATAATCAGCACTTTTTTCATACCTTATAATCTGCTTTGAGACTTTTTTCAATCAAACCTTTACTAGCAATTTTGCCTAAAGTTCCTGATGCTATTAACTTCGGTAAATCTTCAATATCTTCTAAGGGAATTAACTGACTTTCTCCGGTTTGTTTATCTCGATAAGCTACCATTACAAAAGGAATAAAATCTGGAGTTAGTTCATCTAATAAAGCAGGATTATGGGTTGTAACTAAGATATCTATTTGACGCTGTTGACCAATTTCTCTTAACATTTCTAGTAGTAATCCGGCGCGGGAAGGATGTAAACCATTATCTACTTCTTCTATAACAATTAGACTTTTTTCTGGTTGAGTTAACATTGCGGTTAAAATTGCTAAAAATCGCAAAGTTCCATCTGACATTCCACTAGCATCAACTATTATTGGTTCTTGGTTAGGATGCCAGATTTCTTCACAATAAAGCATTGCATCTCTACCTAATCTTCCCACAGGTTCAGACCATACTTTTCGCATATCCCCTTCTGGTAATTTTGTCAGATATTTTAATAGGTTTTCTTCCACTTCAGCTTTTTGTTTTTCTGGCAATGCTGCTAAAACTCCGGCAATATTAGAACCGTCTCTTTTTAACTTTTTTGAGAGAGGTGAATAATCTCGCATTTGCGAAGGTATTGGATTAAAAATAAAGATATTTCTGAGGATATTTGGAACTATACTTTGAGCAGATGTCATTTGAGCAGCATTATTAAATTTATAGAATGGAATATTTGTTTTTATCCACCAATAATCTGGGAAAACATCATCAGAATTATATGGTAATATATTTTCTGTAAAACGACCCAACCAAGGATTAGAAGTGGGATAATTTTTTTCCATAGCTTTATCCGCTTCAGAATGATTAGAGATGACTACATTTTCTTTAGAAATTGAGGAAGATGAGAGAAAAGAAAGTCTCATGGATGAATTACTATCCGAGATATTTTGACTATCAATCAAAGTTAAAGATTCATCTACTACCTGCACAGTAGGCGTATTTTCTATAGTAATTTTATAAAGATAATTCTCAGCTTCATTTGCTTCATTTTCTCCATCTACTAATACTTGAAAACTAAATTTTGTTTCTGGTTTTCTAGCTGCCCACTCAATTCCTCCCCTAATACTTGTTAATACTGTTTCTACTACTGAACCACGTTGCATAATACCATTCAAAAAATCTAAGGCATCTATAACATTAGATTTTCCACTGGCATTTGTACCAATTAAAACTGTTAATGGGTCAATATATAATTCTGCATGACGGAAATTTTTCCAGTTTTCCAAGGTTATTTGTTTCAACATAAAGCTTTCCTTATCTCTCTCTTCCTTTTGGCTTAATTTTGGCTGCTCAAATTATTTGTGTCAAAATAGCAGTTTCCTTTTTCCTTCTACCCTATTTTATTGTACTTAGAGAATTGAGCATCAGGGAAAATTTTCCATTTTTTTGATTAAAGTGCTTGATTGAAAAAACTTGACATGATACTATAAACATAATGGAAAAGTTGCGCTCATATATACTCAAACTCCTCCACTCATAAATCAGCACTTGCCAGTATTATCTAATTTTCCTCTAACTATCTTTCCGAGAAATAAACCCCTTTGTCTCTACTAACTGATGATATTTTTCATTCTCTGCCAAATTTACTTTTTTCAGGGCAGAATAGAAAGTTTTCCAATTTTTGATTACGACAACTAAGCAAAGATTAAATTGAAGGATAAATCAGAAAAATAGCTTGACTGAAAAAAACTTGACATGATACTATAAATATAATGGAAAAGGTGCGCTCATATATACTCAAACTCCTCCACTCAAAAATCAGCACTTGCCAGTATTATCTAATTTTCCTCTAACTATCTTTCCCAGAAATAAACTACTTTGTCTCTACTGACTAATGAGATTTTTCATTCTCTGCCAAATTTACTTTTTTCAGGATAGTGCTTTCTTTCTGAGAGCCGTTTTTAGTGATTGACTTTTGATTTTTTTTGCCACTTGATTCGATTGAGACAATTGAGCAGAATAGAAAGTTTTCCAATTTTCGATTACGACAACTAAGCAAAGATTAAATTGAAGGATAAATCAGAAAAATAGCTTGACTGAAAAAAACTTGACATGATACTATAAGCATAATGGAAAAGGTGCGCTCATATATACTCAAATTCCTCCACTCAAAAATCAGCACTTGCCAGTATTATCTAATTTTCCTGCAGCTATTTTTCCGAGAAATAAACTGCTGTGTCTCTACACTTTTAGTAAAATTATTCAACCCAAATATTGAGTAGGAAAATTTACCTGCCTAAATTGATAACTCCTAAGTTATGGTTAGGTTGCCTAGGGAAAAATTTAACTCTGAAGTTGAATTTGTCACCTATCTTGTCCGATAGTAATACCAATTTCAAAAGAGGAAAATTAAAATCAAGAGCAAGAATTTTTCCTACTCCCTACTTACTCCTGCCTAAAATAAGACAAGCAAATCTTATCTACCAGTAACTTGCACTAATACACTTCTTTTTCGAGGTCTATCTAATTCAAAAAATAATATTGACTGCCAAGTTCCTAAAGCCAATTTTCCCTCCACAACAGGAATAACTTCACTATTATTTAAAGTCATTGCCATTAGATGAGAATGAGCATTAATTGGTTCATCGGGAGGCACATCTCGCAAATGCAAATCATTATGGAGATACTTGTCAGACTCCGGTGCTAACTTTCTCAAGTAAACTTTCAGGTCTTCAATTAATCTTTCCTCATTTTCATTAATAGCTAAAGCGGTAGTTGTGTGTCTAGAAAATACAATTACCTGACCATCATTTATGCCAGTCTGAGTTAAGACATCAATAACTTGGGGAGTAATATTATATATTTCTATTCCTGGAGCAGTTTCTATTTCTAGAAGTTGATTTTTAATCAACATATTAATATCTTATTTACAGTTATAAATAATTATGAAACGAGTCAGGAGGAAATAGGCAAAAAAAATAGAAAAGTAGAGAGCATCAAAGGTGTTACTGTGTTAACTTTAAATCCAATAATTTTATCCATCGCTCATTATCTAAATATTCTATTTGTTAACCTTGGTAGTGAAAAAAGTAATAATTTTCGTCGTCTAGCTTATAATAATTGAAGGAATCTACCAACTAACATTGTTCAATCTTTAGGACTACCTTAACCTTTAATATTAATCAATAAATATTTGCATATCTGACTACTAAATTTCTTTGACATTGGTATCAATACTCTACTTTTTCATAGTGGAAAATTTTTTATTCAACTAGACTTATCTCTTCGTTACTAATTACAATTTTTCCGACAGAACGACCCATTTCACTATAAGCATGAGCTTCTGCTATTTCTGCTAATTTATATGTTCGGTCAATAATTGCTTTAACTAATTCATCTTCAATCAATTCTCGGAGGGAAATTAAGTCACGGGGGTTAGGTTGAGCGACAACTAATTTAGATTTTTTACCAGGCATAAATAAGGTTATCAAAGTAGAAGGTAAATTCTCTACATTTGGTAGAGTAGAAATATAAATTCCCTCTGATTTCAATACATTTTCACAACTAGAAAAAGTTTCTTTTCCAACAGCATCAAAAATAATGTCATATTGTTCAGATTCTTTAGTAAAATCAATCTGATTATAATCAATAACCCTATTTGCTCCTAAACTTTCTACTAAGGTAATATTTCTGCTGCTACAAACACCTATTACTTCAGTTTTCATTGCCTTGGCAATTTGTACTGCAAAAGTTCCAACTCCCCCAGAAGCGCCATTAATTAATACTTTTTGCCCAGGTCTAATTTGACCTAAATCAAGTAATGCTTGAAAAGCAGTTAAACCTGCGACTGGAATTGCTGCTGCTTGGGAGTGAGTAATGTTTTTAGGTTTTAATGCAGCAGTATTTGCAGGTATAGAAATATATTCTGCATAAGCACCTCCAACTAATGGATTAATAAATGTATAAATTTCATCTCCAGGTTCAAAGTTTTCTACTTTTTCCCCTACTTCTAATACAACTCCAGATAAGTCAGAACCTAAAATAATTGGAAAGTTAAAACCGGATAATAATTGTAGTTGCCCTTGTCTAATTTTCCAGTCAACAGGATTAACACTGGTAGCTTGAATTTTTACTAATAATTGTTCGGCTTGAATTTGAGGTTTTTCAACTTCTGAATATTCCAAGACATCAATGGAACCATATCGACTAATAGTGACTGCTTTCATAGATTTTTGTTGTTAAATTAAGACTTCTATTAGAATACTAATAAATTATATCATGTCCCGTTACATACTTATCAATAATAGGAAAGAATTCAATAATTAAAAATTAAAAATTAAGAATTACCTCTTCTTATAAAGAAGATGATTGACTAAAAAGATTTTTTTTCATGAATGGAGAGATTTTATACCTTAACTTTTCGGTAACGGGGAATAACTTAACTGAGAAGAGAGGGGTAATTTCAATTATCAGTTATCAGTACCTCTGACTAAAGTATCGCGATTGAAATACCTATGGCGAATATTTTTTTCATCTCCTATTAGGGGAGACTTGAGACTCCGTTTTTCGGTAGGAAATAATAAACAAGGAAGAGGAAGATATTTGTAGATAAAAGATAGTTATCAATTTTTCCTGTTCCGTTTTGTCTGCCTTCATAACTAATCTATCTAAACCGACTTTAATCTAGAAATAAAATAAGCTGTTTTCCTTGTAATAGTTTGAACCCTGGGTTTGGAGATAAAACCCCTACTTTTTGATTTAGTTTAAATTTCTTTTCTTTAATCATCAAAACACCACCCGACACAATATCATAAACGTGAAAATTATGACTACATCAACAGATTAATTAGCAGGCAAAGTATCTTGAGTTTTTTAAATTCCAAGATTTATAAAATCAGCAGCCAATATCTAAAAATTTGTTTGTGTATTTTAGCTAATTAGTATCAGGGTTAGTAGAGTCAAACCCAACTTTACTGTTTGGTGGAAATTCCTTTTTTTTCCCAAGACCTAATTTCTGTCTTTAATTATCACAGAAGCAGAAATTCCTGCCACATCAGCACATAGAGCAGTAGGCAAAACATATCTAATTTTGGTAATTTGAGTAGGTAGTAAATAAATAGGCAATATATCAAAAGTAGTTTTTGTATTTGAGGAAATTAGTATCAGGTTTGGGAGAGTCAACCCAGACTTTCCGGTTGCTGGAAATGCCTTTTTTTCCCAAGACTTACTTTCTAGCTTTAATCATCAAAAAATTATCCGACAAACTATCACAGAAGTAAAAATTTCTGTCACATAAGTAGATAGAGTAGCAGATAAAGCATATCTAATTTTGGTGATTTTCACGGTAGGTAAATTGAGAGGCAATATATCAAAAGTAGTTTCTGTATTTGAGGAAATTAGTATCAAGTTTGGGAGAGTCAACCCAGACTTTCCGGTTGCTGGAAATGCCTTTTTTTTCCAAGACTTACTTTCTAGCTTTAATCATCAAAAAATTATCCGACAAACTATCACAGAAGTAAAAATTCCTACCACATCAGCACATAGAGCAGCAGGCAAAGCATATCTAGTTTTTTTAATTCCAACACTACCAAAATAAACAGCCAATACATAAAAAGTTGTTTCTGTCGAACCCTGCATAGTTGATACTAAATAGGAGAGAAAATTTAAGGGTTCATTTGTGACTATTTCCGACATAATGCCAAAAGCACCACTGCCAGATAAAGGTCTAATTAATGCCATAGGTAATGCTTGTGCTGGCATTCCAATTAAATTAGTTATCGGCGATAAAATTGCTGCCATAATATCTAATGCGCCACTGGCTCTAAACATTCCAATGGCTACAAAAATTGCCACCATAAAAGGAATTATTCTGACGGCAACTTCAAATCCAGCTTTTGCTCCTTCGGTCATTTTTTCATAAACTTTAACTCCTCGGAAATAGCCAAAAAGTAGAAAGGAGCAAATTAATATTGGCAATAACCAATTAGACAAACTTTGGAGAAAAGCAAGACTAAAAATATAGGGTATACCTCTGAGGTTTAAGCGATAAATTACTGCACCTAAAAAAGCTCCGATTAAACTAGCAAACACTAATTTTCCAATTTTGCTGGGTGGAGTAAGTTCTGATATTTTTTCCTCTCCATCAATCAAATTATTTTTCTCTAAATTTTCTAGAAGAACAGATTGATTTAAACTTGGCTTTTTTTGGCGACTTGCAAAAAATTTTGCTGCTACAATAGCCGCAATTGTAGAACAACAGGTGGCGATAATTGTAGGTAAAATAATATCTCCAGGATTAGTAACACCTGCACTTGCTCGAACAGTTATAACACTAATAGGAATTATCGTAACTGAAGAGGTATTAATTGCTAAAAATAAACACATTGCATCTGTGGCAGTTCCTTTTTCTGGATTTAATTGATCCATTTCTAGCATAGCTTTTAAACCCATCGGTGTTGCAGCATTTCCTAATCCTAAAGCATTAGCAGCTATATTTAAAATAATGGCAGACATAGCAGGGTGAGATGATGGTATATCTGGAAAAAGTTTTACCATTAAAGGATAAATTAAATGGGCAATTATTTTCATTCCTCCTGCTGTTTCAACTATTGAAATTATCCCTAACCATAATGCCATACTACCAATTAATCCGATGGCTAAAGTAACAGCATTTTTTGCACCTTCAAATGATGCTTCAGTTATTTCTATCATCCTACCGTTATATGCTGCTATGACTGTAGCTGAAATTATCATAAATAGCCAAATACTATTAATAGGTGATGTTTG
>JBCDJM010000225.1:0-12692 GCA_038747755.1 Cyanobacteria bacterium P01_H01_bin.35 | reverse complement strand
ACCTTGCTTATGGGGTAATGGATGGAGTGACAGCAAGGGGAAAAAGAGGACAATACAGTACACAACGTATTAAATTTAACTCTAGAACTTAAATTTAACTTTTCGTTACATAGTGATAAATTTTCCCGCCTACCTACTTATTCGGTAATAGGGGTTCTATTCATAAAGAACCCACCAAACAGTTCAAACTTACTTCAGAGATAACTTCTGACTTCTGACTTCTGACTTGCTCGTAGCACTATAAGCATTCCCTATTATTTATATAGTTAATATTTATTTTTATCTAATTTAAAAACAGACAAAACGTAAATAATACATCACTTTAGAACACTTTCACAAAAAAACTCAAAAATAAAATTTTTTCTTTAATAGCATTGACATATTCTTAAATCAGAATTATTCTGATTTACATCAGTAAAAGCTGATACAAACTGAATTGCTAATCTACTAAATCATCCAGAGGTAAGTTATGGCTATTGAGCAAGTTCCTGACGTAGTATTCAAAACCCGTGTCCGTGATGAGTCTGTTCCCGGGCCAAACCCTTTTAAGTGGCAAGATAAAACTACCCAAGAAATTTTTGGTGGTAAGCGTGTAGTATTATTTGCCCTACCTGGTGCTTTTACACCAACCTGCTCATCTACTCACCTACCCCGCTATGAAGAACTATACGATGAATTTAAAGGACAAGGAATAGATCAAATTATCTGTCTATCAGTAAACGATGCTTTTGTAATGTTCCAATGGGGTAAACAGCAAGGTGCTAAAAATGTATTCCTATTACCAGATGGTAATGGAGAGTTCTCTCGTAAAATGGGAATGTTAGTAGAGAAGTCCAATCTTGGTTTTGGTATGCGTTCTTGGCGCTATGCAATGGTTGTCAATGACTGCAAAATAGAAAAGATGTTTGTTGAACCAAATTTTGCTGACAACTATGGTGAAGATCCATTTGAGGTATCTGATGCAGATACAGTACTAGCCTACCTCAAAGGTACAGAAGCACCAACAGAAAAACCAGCTAGATTAGAATTTGTAGGCTAGTATCAGTCTCTAATATTAATTAAATAAAAAGATAAAACGCTGTATATAGCAATTAGATTTGATTATATAAGCTGTAAAGTTCTTTGTCGGGCTACAATTTTTTCAAATTGCTATATATAGTGTTAATTTATTTCAGAGAGTGAATGTATCAGGTAAAGATAAAAATGAGATAGGGAATAGGGAATAGGGAGTAGGTAGAAAGGAATAAACACAAATATTTCTCACTTAAAAATCTAGGAATATAGGAATATATTTACCTAATCTCTGTCTACCTACTGGATTTCAATTCTTTGAAGCATTACCAACTTTTGATTTTAGTAACTATTCGTTCTCTTAATACTTAGTTTGAAAAACACTCTCTAAATCAGCAGCTATACCCAATAATTAATAAGTAGTCCTGCAAAATAAATTTCCTAATTGAGGAAGGCACTCATAGAATGAATAAAAGGCAAGATAACATTGGCAGGATGTTTCATTAATGGATAATGGATAATGGATAATTAATAATATAAAACCGCAAGGAAATTGAATATAAGGAAATATCCTAGCATTTTTCTCTTGGTCGATTGAATATGGTGTTTAGCGCTCCGCACAACGCACGTTAACCCATAGTTTTGTGTCGGCGAAAGCCCAAAAAGACTGCTTTTTCCCCTTAAAAGGGAAGGCTAATAAAGCTAAATAATTAATTATTAATTGTTTAAATATCCTATTTTATCAGCTTCAGTTTATCAATAATCATGGAATTTTTCCCTGTGCCCTATACAAAAATATCCTCTAGACTTAATTAATAAAACTTACTACAACATATATTATTAACTAAGGAATTGAATTATAGTTGATTTTGAACACTTAACATTTCAAGAATGACTACTGAAACTAGACAAAAAAGAATAGGAATTTTTGATAGTGGGATAGGCGGTTTAACTGTTTTAAGAGAGTTATATAGACAGTTACCCAACGAATCTATTCTTTACTTTGGCGATACAGCAAGATTACCTTATGGTACAAGAACTACCGAGGAAATTTTAGAATTTGTAGATGAAATTATCGGGTGGCTAGCCAAAAGTGGAGTGAAAATGGTATTGATGGCTTGCAATACCAGTTCAGCTTTGGCTCTAGAAAAAGTCAAATCGAAATTTGATATTCCTATTCTAGGATTGATTGTACCTGGAGCTAATGCTGCAGTGGAACAAGGCAAAAGAATAGGCGTCATTGCTACCCCTGCAACTGCTGCGAGTAATGCTTATCGTTATGCTATTTTAGAAGCAAATGCTTCTGTTCAAGTTTGGCAAGTTAGTTGTCCCTACTTCGTACCATTAATAGAACAAAATCAACTACATGACCCCTACACATATCAGATAGCAGAAGAATATTTAATGCCTTTAATACAGCAACAAATTGACACATTAGTTTATGGTTGCACTCACTATCCTTATCTAGAACCAATATTGCGCTTATTATTACCTAAGTCTGTGAATTTTGTAGACCCTGCAGTTTATCTAGTTGAAGTAGCTGCTAGAGAGTTAGAAATTCTGAATTTGCAAAACTATAAGACACCAAAACCCACAAAATTTGTCGTTACTGCTTCTCCTCAAAAATTTGCCGATCTATCATTACAGTGGTTGGGTTATAGACCAATTGTGCAACAAATTTCTTTGCCAGCTATTTTAGACCAACCCATTTCTATCTAAAAGGTTTGCGAAACAAAGTATGAGTGGTAAGGGTAGGAGTCAGCAAGAACGAGGAATTATATTAAGAGATAGGATAAAGAATTGTCCCTTACATTTTTCTCCCTTTGTCTTGTCAATGCTAAGATGGATTGAGATTTTTTATCTGAAAAGCTTTCACTTTTTTCAGCATCAAAATGAACTTGCCTTTATCCGTCAATGCTTTGAGAATTAATCAGCAAGCTCTATCTAGAAAATAATTTATAGCAATCCTATTTTCAGTTGTAATATTTTGCTAGGGGTTGCTGATTTTGAGTATGATTTCTATTTATTGGTAATTGCTAAACTATTGAATAACAAATACTGAAGGTTATTCAATTTTTATTTTCATACCTTGATTCACCAATACTTTTTGCTAGTAGGGGCGATTCGCGAATCACCCCGGAAAAGTGACTAATACCCATACAGAAGTCAGAAGTCAGAAGTTATAATTTTCCAGGTTTTCTGTTGTGTTAGGGAATTCTTAACACCTATTTGAGTACCTCACTTACATCTAAGAATTGCTATATCTGCTATATTTTGTTAACGTAAATTAGTGCTAGAGTCCGCAACACCTTGTTGCCAACTTTTATTTCTTGTGATTTTTGCACCTCGTTGAGCTAATGCTAAGAGCAAATACACGGTAAATACATAAGCAGTTGCTAGAATGGGAATAATGACAGGAATATGATTGTAGTTCATAGTTTGACCAAATTGTGAGGAGCATTTTTAGGAATTAATTGAGTAACTAAACTAACTTGTATTAGATATTAATTAAATTAATTCTAAGTACAAAATTATCTTTAGTTTTCTTTTTCGAGTCAAATAAATTTATTGATAAATTTTTCAACTCTCATCTTTATAGAGTTTGGCATTAAATACAAATGCGTTTGTAGATATTTTAATTTTTGTAAGTTCAAAATAGATGAACTTTTGTTGAGTTCCCCTCTACCTGGGTATTCTCTGAATCTATATCTAGAAAATTGAGGTTTGACTTTAAGCTATTAGTAATTAGCGACTACTGCTGATAACAATGAATACTATTCTCAATCAAAAGCATTGCCCTAATCATCACCCTGAAATAGGCAGATTGTAAGTGAATGAATATTACCTTTTTGCCAGAAAAAATACTTAAAAAATTTAGGTATTTTAAGATGAATTGATGATTAAATACTATCAATTTAATAGCGATTTATAGTAACTATCTTCCTTGTGTTGATTAGATGTTAATCTAAATATATCAGCATATCAGCCTGGAAGTAAGTTTTTTTTACCTAATAAACCGCAAGCTTTGGGAAAGTAAGTTAACTTAACTTCTGCAATTCCTTATTTCTGCAAATATATCTCGCTCATACTATGCAGTTTTTAACTTATCTTGTGATTATCATACACCTAATAACTTATCCATACAATCTAAGAAACATTCAGCCACATCTTGCTTGAATAAGCGTAATGACTAAATTGTATGTATTCCATTTTTTAGGTTCTTAAATGCTTGTCCCAATAATTAATTGCTAAATTTTCACTATTGAGGACTTGAGCAGTTATTGACTCTTCTAATTCAAGATTCAATCAGTATCTCTTTATCTCTTGAATTATTACACCTACTAAAGTTAATAATACTACGCTAACACAATTCATTCTATTTGTATAGAGGATTTGCCTGTTTGCTTAACAATTAGATACAATTAACTCATAATACTGGCATGGATTTATATTTTTACCTATTTTTTTAAAAAATAATTTTGTTTTGTCATCAAGATTTCTAACTTTACCTATATCAAGGATGGTTAGCTTAGAATAAGAATATAATATGTAAAATTTTGTTAACTTATAGCTTGACTGGCTAATCCAAGACCAAAAAATAAGGTCTCAAGACTCCCCTTTTAAGGGTAAGAGAATGAAAAAAATATTCAAAAGCCTCTAAATAAAGTTAGAGGTACTGATAACTGATATAGCAGTCGAAGCAAAGGTTATGACATTTATAAATGCTCAAACTAAGTCAGAGATTACTTTTAACTTTTGACTTTTATTTTTTGACTTTTGACTTGCCCGTAGCGCCATAACTGATAATTAAATAACTGAAATGACTACTTCCACTCTCCTATTCTCTCCAGTAGAAGCAGACCTGCAACTGCTAACAGATAACTTAAAACAATTGGTAGGTGCCCGTCACCCCATACTATACGCGGCTGCCGAACACCTATTCCGTGCCAAGGGAAAACGGGTCAGACCAGCCGTTGTCCTATTAATTTCACGGGCTACCATGTTCTCCCGCAGGGAGACCAGCAAGAGCTACCAGGAAATTACTCCTAAACATCGTCGTTTAGCAGAAATCACAGAAATGATCCACACTGCTAGCTTAGTTCACGATGATATAGTAGATGAATCAGAAATTCGTCGAGGTGTCCCCACTGTTCACAGTTTATTTACTAACCGTGTGGCCGTACTAGCTGGAGATTTCCTATTTGCTCAATCATCTTGGTACTTGGCCAATCTAGATAATCTAGAAGTTGTCAAACTACTTTCAGAAGTAATTATGGACCTTGCAGAAGGAGAAATTCAGCAAGGACTACATAGATTTGATACCGATTTATCCATAGAAGCGTACCTAGAAAAGAGCTACTATAAGACAGCCTCTCTAATTGCTAATAGTTCTAAAGCTGCAGCCATTATTAGTGGTGTCCCGCCAGAACTAGCGCAGGATATGTACTACTATGGTAAATATCTAGGTTTAGCATTCCAGATAGTAGATGACATACTAGACTTTACCAGCGCTACAGAATCTCTAGGAAAACCAGCTTGCTCAGACCTGAAAAGTGGCCATTTAACAGCACCTACATTATATGCTTTTGAAGAAAAGCCGGGCTTAGAAAAACTACTTGAAAGAGAATTAGCCCAAGATGGCGATCTAGAAGAGGCCATCCAATTGATTAAAGATAGTAACGGCATTGAAAGGTCTCAAGAGTTGGCTGCTAAACACGCCAAGATGGCTGTTGAACATTTACAATCTTTGCCAGATTGTGATTCTCGTCAAGCTTTGATTAATCTTACTGACTATGTTTTAAGTAGGCTGTATTAGACTAATGAATAATTAATAATGA
The DNA here is from genome assembly GCA_038747755.1 of Cyanobacteria bacterium P01_H01_bin.35. Lineage (GTDB taxonomy): Bacteria > Cyanobacteriota > Cyanobacteriia > Cyanobacteriales > Microcoleaceae > Trichodesmium. The sequence continues at coordinate 6,843 of JBCDJM010000225.1, read as the reverse complement.
ACAATGGATAATGGATAATGAACAATGGTTAATAAAAACTTAAGCATTCAGCTATTAGTGTTTCCGTTCGGGAATGCTCCACAAACAGCATTCAGTTTTGGAAATAATTAAGCAATTACTAAAGTTAGCTAATGACCAGTTTGATTCATAAGGAAATGCTTACATAAAAACTCTGTCTAACTATTAATTATCCATTCGTAAAAACCTATGCGGAATAATTATTAATTATTAATTATTCATTATTCAGGCAATATCTGGAGGAATTTTGCTAGGGTTGGAATTAGAGGATTCCTGATACTGTCTGAGATATACACTTATCAGTTTTTGGACATCCTCTCTCTTAACCTCCGTAGCTATTGTCAAATCGCCTGGTTTTTCAAAGAATACAAGACTATCTAAAGGTTGAATTGCTATCATTTGAAAAAGTATATGAATAACTGGCATAGGTGTTGCTACAATACGTTCTTCCCCAGGAAGACCAGCAAAGGAGTCTTCTGAAATAGATGATGATGCATCTTTTAGTGTCGAAAAAGCATAAATAACACGTTTTTCTAATTCAGATTGACTCTGATGACCTAAAGTAGTCAAAACCCAATTTTGCGTGTAAGTTTGTAAAATATAGTATTGCAAATGTTTTAGTTGTTCAGCCAACAGTTTTAAAGCAGGTGTAATTGCCTCCACAACTTGTGGTGTATTACCGTCTTGTGGAGCATTTTCAATAAGTGTTTGGGTTTGTTGTTCTAAGTTCATAATTTAATATTTTTTATTCTTTCAGGGTAGCGGTGTACAACTAGGGATAAATCGAAAATTTAGGGGATTTTTTGTTCCCTACTCCCTACCCTTTGTTACCGAAATTATCTAAAAAATAGGGTGCATTGATGATGATTGATAAAGTTTATTAGTAGTTAATTATTAATACAATGATGGGGGAAATCTGCCAAGTTGGCGAAGAAATCTTACAGCTACTCCTAGATGAATTTCAGCAGTCTACTGGTGCCTCAAGGCAAAATTGCTTAGAAGTAGCAGAGCGTATTAGACAGGAAGTAGATAGAATTTGTACAGAAAGTAAAAGAATTCAAGCGTCGGGAGAAGTAGGTAAATGGGCTAAGAATTTAGCCCTACATCGCTTAAGACGATGTATACATTATTACAAACTTCGTTCTCAAGAAGGAAGAGTAGAATTACATAGTACCCTTAGTGCTATTGTTTACAGATATATCACTCCTCCACAAATACAATCAAGTTATCAGGCTAGATTAAATCTGATAGAAGATTTTTTACAACAATTTTACCTGGAAACTTTAAATGCTTTTCGGCGAGAAGCAGAACTTTCAGTAACTTATAGTCCCCGTACTTTGCTAGAACTAGCAGAGTATATGGCCTTTTCAGAACGTTATGGCAAAAGACGTATACCTTTGTCTGGTGGTCGGAGTCAACAATTAATTATTCTACGGGCACAAACATTTTCCCAACAACAACCAAAGGAAACATCTGTAGATATTGACCAAGCAGCAGAGGGAACAGCTACCGACTCAGATAAGACTTGGAATGATGGGTCTGTCCAGCAAGTCCGAGAAGCAATGGTCGCACAAGACCCAGGTAATGATATTGGTTCCCTACGTCAGGTTGTGATAGAAGAATTAATGGCCTATCTAGAGCAACGTCAACAGCAAGACTGTGCAGATTACTTTGCATTGCGTCTACAAGACTTATCCACTGGAGAAATAGAATCTATCCTGGGTCTAACCCCACGAGAAAGAGATTATTTACAGCAGCGCTTTAAGTACCACTTGCTTAAATTTGCCATGGGACATCGGTGGGAACTGGTTCATCAATGGTTAGAAGCAGACTTAGAACAAAATTTAGGCTTAACTCCTAGAGAGTGGGAAGCTTTGCATCAGCAAATTGACCCAGAACAAAAGAATTTGCTAAAATTAAAGCAACAAGGTATTTCTGATGAAGCGATCGCTAAAAGTTTAGGTCGTAAAGTCAACCAGGTTAAGAAAAAGTGGTATAAATTACTTGAACTTGCCTGGGAATTACGAAACCGTTCAAGTTCCGGAGCAGGTGCATCAAGTGATGAATAACGAAACGAATAAACAGGTGGAAACTTTCGAGAAAAATTTCTTTGATTGGCTATTATCAAAGCCAAGTTGTGAAGAAATATTAGCATTAGGGGGCAGTGGAAAGTCTATGAATAATATGGAAGCAAATATCAGGGTAGAGGGAGAGTGGGAAGAACTAGATCCACTCGATTCAGAAGAAATAGACTTTCCTGACCACAACGAAAGTCCACCAATGACATTGGGAGAATTACCAACTGTGTATAATCGTTTCGAGTCATTGTTACAAAAACGCCTGAAAGCTGAGATTGAAGCTAAACCACCAGTATTTCCTTGGGAACAACTGGGATACAATACTGAGTATCCAGACGTTGAAGCTCAAGATTGGGTTCCTCCTATTCGTCTGTGGGCATCACAGATGAAAAATATCAGATGGAGAAACATTTCTATACCTTTAACAGATAGTGTAGCTTATCAACTTCTGAAGTCTTGCCAAGAGATAGTACAATCCGATTTACTACCAGGCAAAAGATTGGTTGAAGCTGTAGATAATTTATTCCCTGACCAATCTCAATCCCTAAATAATCTAGCAAGCTTAGTATTAGTAGGTCAATCCCGTGATGGGGAGTTGATTTCTCCTCAAGTCACGACTTATGACACTGCAAGCCCAAGACAACAAATGTTATTGTCTTTACTAGCTGCTAAAGAGATTTTAACATCTTTAACTTTAACTTGTCATTTGAGCGACTCAGTAGTAAGAAGAGAATGGGAGACTTCTTTAGGCTGGATTAATATAGAAGCTGAATATTCTATTCCTAAAGATAGGTCTTCCGCTTGTTTGAGAATTAAGAGTCAACTTCCAGCAGGAGGAAGTCTAAAACTGCAAGGTGGAGAGAGCTGCCAAACAACTGCTCAACGTTCTGATGCAGGAAATCTATGGGTAGAATTATTTGCTCCAAAACCTAACCAAAAATACGAGCTAACCATTAAATTGTTAAATTCGGAAGAACCTTTAAAATTCGCTGTTTGCCCTCAAGTTAACTCTCTAAACTCCGAATTCTGAATTCTGAATTCTGAATTCTAAATAACGTGCCTATGCTTGCAAAATATTAAGCTGCTTTTAACTAGCTATTAGCTATCAGCGCTTCAGCTATCAGCGAAGATAAATATTCCATGTAAGTAAATAATGCTGAATGCTAAATTCTAAATTCTAAATTCTGAATTCTGAATTCTAATCGGCATCTACCAATAAAATAAATTATGTCTAATTCTTCTTCTGTCTGGGAAGTGCGAAATCTACCTATATTAGGACCTCTGTGGAGACAAATAGAAGCAGCGCCTAAACCTGTTCCTGAAGATTCTATTCTATTACGAGTCATGGTACAGGCATTGGTAATAGTAGGCATTATAGCAGTTGACGTCGCTGCCGGGGTGGCAACCGACGAACTGCCTTTAACTTTTTGGGCAGCACCACTAAGTATTATAGGAGCAATTTGGAGTTGGTACAATCGCTACAAAAGGAATGTACCAGCTAAATTTTGTTTGGCGATCGGAATGTTATTAGCTTTAGCTGCTTTTTTGAGCAGGTTAGTTGGTGAGTTAAATGATACTCGACTGGTATTGGCAGAATTATTGATTCAACTTCAAGTTTTGCATAGTTTTGATTTGCCTCGGCGAAAAGACTTGGGTTATTCGATGGTGATAGGGTTAATTTTGTTGGGAGTTGCAGGTACTATTAGTCAAACTTTAACTTATGGACCTATATTATTGCTGTTTATTGTTCTTGCTATTCCTTGCCTGATTTTAGATTATCGTTCTAGGTTGGGTTTGCAGTCAAGATTTTCTGGTAATAAATCAAAGTTTCCTAAACAAAAGCAGCGACACAAATTATCTCTATTAAATGCTATTTCCCCGAAAAGATTAACAGTATTATTGTTAGTAATTCTTGGTTTGGGTATGGCAATTTTTGCTTTTTTACCTAGATTGCCTGGTTATCAATTACGAACTTTTCCTGTTAGTACCCCGATTAATTTTGATGTAGAAAATTTTGACGGGCGGACAATTACAAATCCTGGTTATATTGGTCGAGGTAGGGAAAATGGAGATGGTTCTGGAAATGGTAATGGAACTAATCAAGAATCGGGGCCGGGAACTTTAGATACTACTTATTATTATGGATTTAATACTAAAATAAACCAAAATTTGCGTGGGCAATTAAAGCCTCAAGTTGTGATGCGAGTTAGGTCGCAAGCTGAAGGTTTTTGGCGAGTTTTGGCTTTTGATAAATATACTGGTGAAGGTTGGGAAATTTCTCGGAATGATAAAACTTTTACCTTCAATCGTTCTAGTTTTTCTTATCAATTTTATGTGAAGTTGCCGAGAAATAATTATTATAAAAATGAAAGGAAAGAAGTTATTCAAAGTTATACAGTAGTTTCTCAATTACCAAATTTAATTCCAGCTTTATACAATGCTAGAGAAGTATATTTTCCTACTGAAAAAATAGCAATTGATCCTGATGGAAACCTACGTTCTCCTCTTGAACTTCGAGAGGGTTTAACCTATACAGTAATTTCTGATGTTCCTTATCGCGATCGCACGACTTTAGGTCAAGCAGGAACAAATTATCCAGAAATTATTAGTCAATATTATTTACAAATTCCACCGGAAATAGCGGAAAAAGTCAGACAAAAAACTGAGGAAATTTTAGCTAATCAAAATAAAGTTGCGAAAGATAGTAAACCTATTAATTCCCCTTACGAAAAAGCACTTTATTTAGCTCAATACCTCAAGCAAAACCCAAATTATAAACTTCAGAAAACACCGCCATTTTTAGCAGAAGATGAAGATTTAGTATCAGCATTTTTATTTGGTTATCAAAATAGTCCGGAAGGGGAAAAAATTACGGGTGGTTATGGCGATCATTTTTCTACTGTTTTGACAATAATGTTACGTTCTATTGGAATTCCTGCTAGATTAGTTGGCGGTTATGCTCCTGGAGAGTTTAATCCTTTTACTGGTTTATATGTGGTAAAAAATACAGATGCTTATATGATGACGGAGGTATATTTTCCTGAGTATGGATGGTTTGCTTTTAATCCTATTCCAGGAATGCCGTTAATTCCTCCTTCAATTGAAAAAAATCAAACTTTTACTGCATTAATGACTTTTTGGAAGTGGGTAGCTGGTTGGTTGCCTTCTCCTGTAACTGGTTTTTTGGAGAGATTTATTGGTGGAATATTCCGTTGGATATTGGGAATTATTGGCTGGTTTTTTGCTTTATTTTCTCAAGGTTGGCAAGGTATATTTGGCGGTTTAATTTTAGGTACTGCTTTGAGTTTTTTGGGTTGGTTATTGTATATATTTTGGCGAAAATGGCGTTACAGTCGTTGGTTAGGAAGGTTATCTCCGATGGAGAGTATCTATCAACAAATGTTGAGTTTAATGGCGAGTAAGGGATTAGTTAAACGTGCTTTTCAGACTCCTTTTGAATATACTAAAGCTATTAGGGAACAGGGAACAGGGAACAGGGAACAGGGAGAAATAGTAGAAGAAATTTCGCGAGCTTATGTTGGATGGCGTTATGGTAGTAAGGAAGTTAATTTAACTAGATTAAAAAGTTTACTGCGAAGTTTAAAGGGGAAACGCGGATTTTGGCGACGGATACGCGGATGATTTACTGATTGGTTAATTTTTCTCAGCACACACGGATTAGTCAATTCAGCACTCCTGAATTCTAAATTCTAAATTCTGATATAGCAGTCGAAGCAAAGGTTAGAACACTTCTAAATCCTGAAACCTTTTGATAGTCTCCTGTTCCCTGTTCCCTGTTCCCTATTCCCTAGCGCTATAATTTTGTACCACATATTTTGCAGAATTTAGCATCAACATCATGGTAAGAAAAACCACAACCACTACAGACTTTTTCTTGCTTATTTGCTGTTTTGATAAGTTGTTTAATTAAATCTGCAAGTTGGGAAGGAATTAAACTAATACCTGTTAATATCATCAAAACAGTTAATAAACGACCTTTTTCTGAAATGGGAGTTACATCGCCAAATCCCACAGTTGTCATTGTGACAACTGAAAAATATACAGCATCTAAAAAAGTTTTAAATGATTCAGGATTTACGCGATGTTCTACTTGATAAATTAAGCCAGAAAAAATAAAAATAATTGAAAATAAAGTAAATAAGATTCTGGCAAAAATTCTGCCATCTTCTGACGTAATATTGAATATATAAATTTTAAACTTCAAGAATCGAATTAGTTTGAGAATTAGGAAGCATCTAATAATTCTAATAAAACTAATATTTAAAACATCTGTAAATATTGGCAAAATAGCAAGTAAATCAATCAGAGAAAAAAAGCTAAAGATAAACTTGATTTTTTGCTCTGCAAACCAAAACCTCAGCAAATATTCAATAGCGAATAATACTAAAATAACATCATTTATTAGCTCTAAATTGAGTAAAAATTTATCTGCTGCTGAATAAGTTTTGGCAACAAAAATAGCTGAAGAGAGTAAAATTAAAAATATGATAATTAAGTTAAAAGCTTTACCGATCGGATTTTCTATATCTTCTAAATAAAATGCCAGAGTTTTTTTTGTTGGTATAGGTAACATATCAGTTATCAGTTATCAGTTATCAGTTATCAGCTATAGCAATATGAAATGATTTATGAGAGAAAACTGTAGGGGTTTGGTCTCCAAATCCCTTTGCGTTTGGGTTTTGGAGACAAACCCCGTTAGATCAAATCTTACAACCTATCTAGGATT
>JBCDJM010000224.1:0-12723 GCA_038747755.1 Cyanobacteria bacterium P01_H01_bin.35 | reverse complement strand
TTCAGCCAATAATCAACCCAAAATCTTAACTTTTTGAGTTCCCTAGAACGAAAACCTTGTACTTTTTCAAGACCTAAAATTGCTAAAACTTTTATCTGTCAATGCTTTGATATTTATTCAGCAAACCCTACTTACCAAAAACAAATAAGGAGAAAATTGAAAATGAAAATTAGTAGACGAGTATTTCTAGGAACAAGCACAGCAATGGCAACTGTGGCGATCGCCGAACTAGGAAAAAGCAACCGAGGATTAGCCCAAGGTAATGCAATTAATCTCTATTCTTCGCGCCACTACGACACTGATCAAGTTCTTTACGACAGTTTCACAAAAAAAACTGGTATCAAAGTCAACCTAATTGAAGGTAAGGGAGAGGAGTTAATGGAACGGATTAGAAGTGAAGGAGCTAACAGTCCCGCAGATGTTTTCATCACAGTTGATGCAGGTAATTTGTGGCGTGCCCAAGAACAAGGAATCTTACAACCAGTTTCTTCCTCTATTCTCGAAAGTAAAATTCCCGCTAACCTCCGCAGTCCGGAAAATTTATGGTTTGGTTTCTCCAGACGGGCACGGGTAATCATGTATAACAAAGATAAAGTTCAACCCTCTGAGCTATCAAGTTATGAAGATTTAGCTACAGACAAATGGAAAGGTAAAATTGTAATCCGTTCCTCCAGCAATATTTATAACCAATCTTTAGTAGCATCTTTAATTGAAATTCTGGGAACGTCACCGACAGAAAATTGGGCAAAAAGTTTTGTTAGCAATTTTGCCAGACCTCCAGAAGGAAATGACACTGCTCAAATAAAAGCTGTTGCGGCTGGTATTGGTGATGTTGGTATTGCTAATAGCTACTATTTGGCACGTTTGATGAAATCTTCCAAAGGAGAAGATAAAGCAGTTGCAAATAAAGTAGGTATATTTTTCCCCAACCAAAATGGTCGCGGTACCCACGTTAATATTAGTGGTGGTGGGGTAGTTAAAACTGCTCCCAATAAAGAGGGTGCAATTAAGTTTCTTGAACACTTAACAAGTCCAGAAGCTCAAAAAATATTCTCTGAGGGTAATAACGAATATCCTGTAGTTGCAGGTGTAGCTGCTGCTGACGTTTTGAAAACTTTTGGTGACTTCAAGAGTGATTCTACTAATGTTGCTATTTATGGTAAGTTGAACCCAGACGCGATTAAATTAATGGATCGTGTCGGTTGGAAGTAGTATAGAATTTAGAATTTAGAATTTAGAATTCAGAATTAATCTCTAACTTACCCACCCAAGGAAGAAACCGGGTTTATTGCCCTGATTTTTTCGCTCTGATATAGAATCCGGTAGTATCGGTATAAAAAAGCATAGAAACCGGGGAAAGTATCAAATTCCCTTGTACGGGCGTTTTGCTTACGCAGAGCTTCCGCTTTATATGTCGCGGATAATTCCGGAACGGAAAACGCATTAATGCTCAAGCAACGTCCGTACCATTGACCTCCCACAAACCCGGTTTCTTGTTACTGTCAGCAGCATAAGCAATGCAGGCTTTTAAATCTTCTCCCGTCAGATCGGGAAAATCGTCGATAATTTCTGCTTCAGTCATCTCGGAAGCTTAGGTACTCAAGCATTTCATAGACTGTAATACGCAAGCCACGGACGCAAGGCTTACCACCACGTTTTTCTGGATCAATTGTAATGATATCTCGGTAGTTCATAAATTAGTATGAGGGAAAAATTTCTATTTACTTGCTTTTAGTCTTCAATAACTTTTGTTAAAGTATTTTTTAGTGCATTCAAAGTGCAGCCAAATCCAGGGAGATTATCGTTTTCTGAGTAGATATTTCGATTTTGCTTTTGTTTTTTGTATACTTCATAGTAAGAGTCTGTCTTTATAAAAAGACCAGGTATAAGCGAGCTTTTGAGTTGTGTAATGAAAGACCATTTTGCTATGACCTTTAGATAATCAGCTAAATTTAGCTCATTCTCTTGTAAACTTAGCAGGCATCCCAAAGCTAGTTTAAAATAATGTTTTTTGGCTACGCTATCCTCTCGTAGAGCATTGACTTAATCAAAAAATAACGATATAATAAGTTATAAAGCGTACTATTAGACAGACTCTGTTTACTGCGCATACAAAACACACATAACATGAAATCCATTAGAACCAAGCTCAAACTTAATAACAAGCAGAAAACTCTGATGGCTCAACACGCAGGTTACTCACGTTGGTGTTATAATTGGGGTTTAAGCTTGTGGAATGCTGCTTACAGTGCTGGTTATAAGCCTAATATCCGTAAGCTGAGAAAAGTTTTTACGAATCACACAAAGCCTTTATATCCTTGGATGAAAAGTTTGTCGTCTAGAGTTTACCAATACGCTTTCATCAATTTAGGTGAAGCATTTAAGAGGTTTTTTCAAGGGTTGGGTAAACACCCAAGGTTTAAGAAGAAAGGTAAGTCTGATTCTTTTCCTTCGGAATGCTTCGCAAACACAATTGATAATTGTGGAAAACCAATAGAATTAAATGGGTGGAATCACAAATTACCTTTTATTGGTATGGTCAAAACTTATGAACCGATTGAGGCAACAACCAATAAAATAACCATTAGTAGACAAGCTGGTGACTGGTATATCAGTTGTAGCTATGAATTTCATCCTCGCACTACACCAAAAAAAACTGATGTTATCGGTGTAGATTTAGGTGTGAAAACATTAGCTACTTTAAGTGATGGGAAGGTGTTTGCAAGTGTAAAGGCTTACCGCTCCTTGGAAGAGAAGCTCTCTAGACTACAATACCTGAACCGCAACAAAATTATTGGTTCAGCTAACTGGAAAAAAGCACAACTTAAAATTGCCAAGCTACACACAAAGGTAGCTAATATCCGTAAAGACGTGCTTCATAAATTGACAACTTACCTAGCCAAGAAACACGGCACAATTGTCATAGAAGATTTGAACGTCAGTGGTATGTTAGCCAACCATAAGCTGGCGAAATCTATAGCAAGCCAAGGATTTTATGAGTTTAGACGACAGCTAGAATATAAGTGTCAATGGTACGGATCTGAGTTGGTAGTCATTGATAGATTTTTCCCATCCTCAAAGACTTGCTCGAACTGCGGTCATGTTCAAGATATGCCCTTAAATGTAAGGACTTATGATTGCCCAGAATGTGGCTTGTCAATAGACAGAGATTTAAACGCAAGTATAAATTTAAGAGATGCGGTCGGCTTGACCGTTAATGCCTGTGGACGGAGTGCTGCCGACAGTTCCGGTGGAAGCAGGAAGTAAACAGTAAAATGTCATATTATGACGTTTTATATCGGTTTTATGAAGCAGAACTAGATAAGCCAGCAAGACAATAAGCATGAAGTTGCTCTAAACCATCCAGTTGACTACCAGCTTGATCAAAATAGTCTGTGGCTCTACAAAGCTGATGAAGTGCTTTTTGATGTTGATTGGCATTTACATAGTCGAACGCAAGTTGTAAAGAATTTTTGCCAGTTACATAAGGTGATTGGAGTAATCTCTCAAGTTTTTCTGATAAGGCATCTTCTAGTTCAACAATTTGCTCAAGCATTCCATCCAATGCTTTCGACACTGCCCAGCCAGCCACAGCACCAATAATTAAATCATCTATTCCTACAGCCATATCTACAACTAATCATTAATTTTGCCTATCTCTCAACCTGCTGCTGGAAATCGCACGTTTGGGGTTTCAGAAGCCGGACTGGGGGTTAGCCCCATAGAAAATTGTTGGTCGAACCACTGGTAATAGTATAACTCAAAGAATTGCCGTTCGCCCCTTACTCAATCGACAATAGTTACATAAATATACAAACTTCACATAACTGGCATCTCTCTAGCAGAAGATTTAAGATAAGCCCCCAGCCCCAGATCCTGTAGCTTAGGATAACAACTCCGGTAATGCGCCTCGCTCACAAACAACCACATAATACGAGTCCGCCGATTCTGGGGCGGTGCAGGGCAAGGTGCATAACCGTCAGTATAAATAATCAGACCATCATAATCCCGATGTTCCTCCAGATACGCCAAAACTGGGCTAAAATCCGTCCCGCCTCGTCCTGTTAACTGAACTTCCCGCTGGGCGCGACGGAAGGTCATCAGATCGGTTGTAATATCAGCATCAAATTGAATTACATCGATCGCCTCCACGCCATAATTAAAAAAGCGATTCACTACCGAAAACCCCTGCCGTAACTCCTCTGTCCCCATAGAGCCACTCACATCAATGGCAAACAGCAAACGAGTGGTAAAGTCACGACGACTTCCCATATAGGCAAACCCATAACGGCGATTCGGTCTCATCCTAGTTAGCCGTCGCTGTTGGCTGAGGATAGACGTGCGAAACTTGCGCAAAACTGCCCGATAGTCCAGCTTGGGGTGCAGATTCGCTAAAATCTGTTCCCGCAACTTGCCCCCAATGCTGCCCCAACTGTCATTAGCTTGCGCCATTTTTACTAGGTCATCCAGGCGATCGCTCAATAATTCATCTCGATCCCACTGGTTAGTATTTTCCACACCGCTCAGATTTGCATCGGTATAAACAGAGAGGAGATTCGGGGGGCTATCTTTAGAATCTGAAGTTGTCTCGGATTCTTCTACCGATTCGGCTTCAGGTTCAGATTGACTATCTCCAGACATTCCGGAGGCAGCTCCAGCATCACCTTTCCCCATCCCTAATCCCTGCGTTCCAGAGACTCCAACATCCGAACTGAGGGGCTGTAGATCGAGCAATTTGTGGTAGTAAAACTCGAAAAATTGTTGGTCATAGCTGTTATCGCCAAAAACATCCCGCGCCCTAGGAAACGGCAGCTCGGTTTGTAAATATTCCTGGAGGGTTAAATTACTGGCAGCATAGCTAATCTTCGAGTGAGCTTGACGGCGACTGTAGGGGTGTTTCAGAAGAATCCGTAGAGCTTCAAAGCGCAGGGTGGCTTCCAAGTGGCGATCGCTCAACTCATCAATAAACTCCGGATTGTACTCAATCCTACCCCGTTGAACACGAATCGTTTGAATGCGTGGCTCAGAAACTAAAGCGTGACTCGTCCAGGTGGCCAGCAACAGAGGCTCAATGAGCAGCCACTTTTCCACAATCCGAGCAATGCGGTGACGGGCGATCGGTTTTGTTCTCATATCGTATTTAATATGGTTAATTTGAGTTGCTAGTTAGTAACTATAGGAGTTTTGATCCCCCTAAATCCCCCTTAATAAGGGGGACTTCCGGATTCTCCCCCCTTATTAAGCTATGCTTTATAAACATCTTTCTTAACATAAAACTTGACAACATAGACAAGTTATGTTGAAGTTTTGAATCGGCTTTTTCAGGAGAAAAGAGTATTTTTCAATACACTTTTTTATGAATGTAGACAGAATTCTTCCTCCCCCTCCTCCCCCTCCTCCCCATCCTCCCCACCCTCCCACAAGGGTTTCAAGAGTTCCTTATAAGGGATAGCTTATTAAGGGGGGCTGGGGGGGATCGACTTCATAACTAGCAAGTTGAGTAATAGTTATCAACACCTGTCTCATATAGTTTTGGCAGCAAAAATCTCTTCAGCACTCAGTTGCAATTCTGGGAAAGCCAAAGACTCAATCCTTTCGTCTCCCGTAAACAGGGTTACCTCATACTCCCCATCCACCAGTTGGTAAACAGAGAGAGTCGGTTGTTTGGGATTACCGATCAACCGCCTACCGCCTAAACCAAGATAATCCACAATCCAGTATTCGGGTATACCCATTTGTTCGTATTCTGCGACCTTCCTCAGATAATCATCTTGCCAGTTTGTACTGACAACCTCTATCACAAGTTGCACGGAATCTCCCTTGGTAATAATCGATTCTTTCTGCCAACGAGGTTCCTCAGCCAGTTGCGCTTTATTGAGGACAATAATATCAGGTTGGTAGCCGGATTCGTCATGGATTGGTTTCAGCAAGCAATCGCCTGGAATGGCACAAGGTAATTGCAATCGCCGAATTTCAAAATGGAGTTCACCAGCAATAAAACCGATAACATTAGAATGTTCTCCAGTTCCTAAAGGCATTTTTACTATTCTTCCATTGTGTAGTTCGTATTTATCGGTCGTGTTTTCCGGATACCAGTCAACAAATTCATCGAATGATACGCGTGTGGTTAGAGTCGTAATCATAGTTATTCAGTATGAGAGATTAAGACAAGAATTTGAAGTTAATTAGTAAGGTTTTATTTTAGCATTTTGGCACAGCACCTGTCAAGTTTATGATTACAAGACTTCGGATATTATTAGGACTTACGCAGGCGAACCCAGAAACCCGGTTTCTACGAGAAACCGGGTTTCTTTGCGTAAGTCCTGATTATCTCAAACCTCAATCTTTTCCAAATACTCCAATAAAAAGTCAACCAGTTCCATTGATTCAGCGACAAACCCATAAGCATCGCTAAACTTGGGACTTTGAAGCAGGGAGCCAAAATGAGCGATCGCCTCCTGTTGTTTAGCCTTACGGAGATACTGGAAATATTTCAACAGATTTTTGCGGGCATTATCTGCTTTTGCTTCGGGGCAATGCCCGGTATTCAGCCAGAGTAAGACCTGTTCGTTCAAACTAGCAAAGTCCTGAATATCCATATCTTTGAGCTGTTTGGAATACTTAGAATATTGCAACAGGAGTTGCTCAGGCCCTAGACCTCTTTGGGTAGCAAGGCTTTGGCGAAAGGCTATACTAGCCCTACTCCCCACCATACCAGCAATCAGTTTAAAGTGAATCTCCTCCAGCTTTTTATGGTTGCGAACAAAATCCGCGACTTTTACCCAAGCGCGACGATCGGGGGTTTTAATTAAGCCAGCGGTGGCGATCGCTGCATCCGCATCGGGGTTGTCACCATCAAGATACTCCGGATGCTGTTGGATAAATGTCAGCACCCGTGAATCTATATCCTGTCCGGAAGCCCATAGCAGCCAATCTTCCACCGTCGGCACAAACTCATAGAGATTGAACCGGGACACCAGAGCCGGATCGAGTTCCGTCAGTTGATATTCTTCCCCCGCATTCACCGCAGCAATGACAATACTGCCTGGGGGTAGGGGTTTACCAGCCAAAGTTTTGTTGAGAGTCAGGTCTTGAACCGCCTGCAAAATTTCGGGGCGGGCGCGGTTAAGCTCGTCTAGGAAGAGTACCACCGGGCGATCAGGTTCAGGCCACCAGTAGGGGGGTAAAAAAACGGAACGGCCTGTTGTCTCATCTTTATGCAGCAAGCCAATCAAATCCCCCGGATCGCTCATCTGACCTAAAAAGAAGGGGATTACGGGGACGTTCTGACGCTGACGGTAAAAATGGCTAATAATTTCTGATTTGCCAATACCATGCTTGCCCACCAGCAGGATATTTTGCTCCGGTGGGGTAAGTTCCAAAACTTGATAGAGTTCGCGAGCATCAATACGAATCATTTTTTTATACCTTTATTCTTCTACCTTTAACTAACTACCTGGACCAAATTAATTGTGCATTTTTGATTGCTCTGTCGTCATAAAGATAAAAAATGATCGACAACATTTAAAATATACAAATAATTTTGTCTACCTACTTATACCAATTTGAAAACTATAAAATCTTACTTTTGACTTTTGACTGTTGAATTCCGTGAAACGGCATTACAAATCTTGATGACGAATCCACTCAGAACGGCGATAGCCCCGCTTGAGATGGGTTTTAAAGCGAACGCCGCTGTTGTAAGTCTCGCGGAGAGCCTGAATAGCAGTGCGCAATTTGGGTAGCACTTCCTTGAACTGGTTAAAGGGAATCAAAATAGCAAAGTAGTCGTTGTCAGACAGACGAATAATCAGCTTGAGCTTAATACTATCGACTTCGGTGGCAAAGTCAAATCCATCTTCCTTGGCAATTTTACGCACCTGAGCCAAGATAGCTTGCATTTTCAAGTCTTTCTGTTTTTGGCGCTTGGCAGCCTGGGCTTTTTGCCGCTCAACCCGCTGCAAAAATGCTTTAACCAGGGCAACCACCTCACCAATGTCTGAAATGGGAGCGGGCGATCGCTCTCGGCCCAACTCTACCCAGAGCTGTTGCTCCGGACTCCTGAACAAATGTAAATGGGTATGATCTCGATACCAGCGATCGCTTGATTCTTCGAGCAGAATAGAACAACAGAGGGTATTGCTGGGGGGCTTGTCTGCATTTGCCCCCCCTTGGAAACGACTATAATGATGAGAGTTATCATTCCGCTTAACGCCAGCGAGAGGCTCAACTCGCGCCAACAACTCTTCCGCCAGCTCTTGGGCCTGTTCGGGGTCAACGCTAAGGGGTTTCTCCCCCGATATATTCTCCCGGAGGAGCTTTTGCAAACTTCGTGATGTGATGGACATAATATAAATGACCTTCTTTAGCTAACATTTGACGACAACAGAAATCACAGCTTCGCACTACTGGTTTATATTAGACCTCTCCGAAAAAGAGGGAGTAGGGAGTAGGGAGTAGGGGGAAAGAATTGATGATTTATCAGAGATAATTGGTTTGATTTTTGATTATCGGAGATGTCTATTAGACATCCTTAGATTATAGAAGCTATTTGGTATCTTTGCACGGGGTGCGGATTTTTGGAAAAGCAGACAGGAGTCAGGAGTCAGAAGTCAGGAGCAAGGTAATAGAATAGGGAAAAAAGTAGAAAAATAGCCCCTTGCTTCACCATCTCCCCATCTCCCTACCTAATTTTATAGATCCCTTCAGGGGTTCTATAGAACATCTTTCAAACTTCGTGCGCCAAAGTGAGGTTATGCGATCGCGGAGCGTTGCGTCACCAGTATTGCTCCCTTATTACTCTCAAGTTTTGATTAAGAACCTAAACTACTGCGGTGATACAACTAAAATGTTACAATAGTAAAGGTGGGTTTATTTTTTTGATGATAAGTTTAGAGAATTATAACACAAGAGTTACATTTTATCAACTTTCCCTTCACATAGGACAATTTTCTCTTGTGAGAACAAAACAACCCTACCTATTCTATGACTAGGAATAGTTCTTGATGAACAGAAAACTACTACATAAATTAGCTATAGGTAAATTAATAACTATTGAAAAATTTATTAGCTAAAATCTCCCCCACAAATTATCCGTCAATCTTAACCTTTTTCCCTTAAAATTAATAATGAACTTAGACATATCTCCAGCTTGGATTTCCCTTAAAACTGCAACAGTCACTACAGTTATTACCTTTTTCCTCGGCATTGCCACAGCACGTTGGATGCTAGGATATCGAGGTAAAAACAAAGGACTAATTGATGCCATTTTAACATCCCCTCTGGTATTGCCTCCAACAGTAACAGGTTTTCTATTACTATTATTATTAGGTAGAAATGGTCCCCTCGGTCATCTACTCTCCTCAATGGGGATAACATTAATTTTTACTTG
Source organism: Cyanobacteria bacterium P01_H01_bin.35 (assembly GCA_038747755.1). Classification (GTDB taxonomy): domain Bacteria; phylum Cyanobacteriota; class Cyanobacteriia; order Cyanobacteriales; family Microcoleaceae; genus Trichodesmium. Next base: position 3,332 of record JBCDJM010000224.1, on the reverse strand, counting down.
GCCTGCAACGGTGATAGCAGCTACCGTAGTCTCATTCCCCCTAATGTACAGAACATCCCTAGCAGCTTTTAATCAAATTGATACCAGTTTGCTTGCTTGTGCTAGAACTTTAGGTGCTTCAGAATGGAGAGTATTTTGGCAAATTTTGTTACCCTTGGCAAGACCAGGAATTATTGCCGGAACATTATTAGCTTTTGCCCGATCGCTCGGCGAGTTTGGTGCAACTTTAATGTTGGCAGGAAGCATTCCTGGCAAAACCGAGACTATTCCCATTGCCATTTTCTTCGCTTCCGAAGGCGGAAATATGAAAGAAGCATTTATTTGGGTATTAGTAATTTTAGCTATATCTCTTGGGGTGATAACTGGTGTCAACTTCTGGTCAGAATCTCAAATTAAAAAGCGCATGGCACAAAAAACAGAAAAACAAATTGTTGACGTGCGCTCTGTACCTAAAGTTCCAACAACACCTTTTACGCTCAACTCCCGTACCCAGTCACAAAGTCTATTTGTAGATATCAAAAAGCAACTCCCTGGGTTTCTCTTAAATGTTGCTTTCAGTGCTAATGATAAACCATTGGGATTATTAGGAGGTTCCGGTGCTGGCAAAAGTATGATTCTGCGTTGCATTGCTGGTTTAGAAACTCCCACTCATGGACGTATAGTTTTAAATGGGCGAGTATTATTTGATGCAGAACAGAAAATTGATTTGCCAAGTCGCGATCGCCACGTTGGTTATCTATTCCAAAACTACGCTCTGTTTCCCCATCTAACCGTAGCTGAAAATATTGCTTTTGGTTTACCTAGAGGTTTGTCATCAAACGAGATTCAACAACAAGTACGAGCGCATCTCTTGGCAGTGCAGTTACCAGGATATGAAAAACGATATCCAGGGGAACTTTCTGGAGGTCAGCAACAACGAGTAGCTCTAGCACGAGCATTAGCAAGTCAACCGGACGCTTTATTATTAGATGAAGCTTTTTCCGCATTAGATACCCACCTGAGACATCAGATTGAAACATTAGTTATTGCCACCCTAGAAAATTATAAAGGAGTGACATTATTGGTGACTCACAACCTTGAGGAAGCTTACCGCGTTTGCCAAAATCTCTTGGTAGTTGATGATGGAATAATTCTGACTCATGGCCACAAACATGACATTTTTGAATATGCTACCAGTGTCAGAGTTGCTCAGTTAACTGGTTGTAAGAATTTTTCTCAAGCAGTAATTATAGATGATCATAAAGTAGAAGCTGTTGAGTGGGGATGTAGTCTGGAGATTCTTGAACCCATTCCAGAATATTTTTCTCATGTTGGTATTCGCGCTCACCAGATTACTTTTACGGAGGACGCAAAGCAACCTAATACTTTCCCCTGTTGGTTAGCAGCAACCAGCGAAACTCAACATCGGATGACTTTATATTTGAAATTATATCAACCTGCAAGAAATGCTTTTGATTACGATTTACACGCAGAAGTATTTAAGGAAAAATGGCATCAAATTAAAAATCGTTCTTTTCCTTGGCAGGTTTGTCTAGATCCGTTCCGTTTGTTATTACTAGAAGGTACTCCATCTCAATCAAATGTTAACTGGTATCTTCAAGATACTCAAGATATTGTGTTGGTGAAACGTCAAACCAAGAATACAATCAAGTAATACCAAGTGTGATAAATGTTTGCTAGAAACATTTCGGTTATCGCTTAGGAGTCAGGAGAAAGGATTTGAACTATTAGACTTCTCCAAAAATGAAAAATAAAATCAATTCTTATCCATAAATTATGAATTATTCCGTTCTACTAAACTTACCCAAACTTACCCATGAATGATTGCATGAGCTTTGGAGTTAGCTTCCTGTCTCACAGAAGACCACTGACTATTGTCTGTAACTTATCTTCTCCACAGGCTTAAAATCGCTTGAAACTCAAGCTACTGACGTGCATAATTTTCTAGGTTGACAGCAGCATTAAAGTCTCTGTCTGCAGTAAATCCACAGTTAGCACAATTATAAGTTCTCTCGCTCAATGGCATTTTCTGTTGATGCCCACAGTTTGAACATATTTGAGAACTTGGATAAAATCTATCAGCTATCACGAGCTGGCTTCCATACCACTCACACTTGTATGTAAGTTGACGCTTAAATTCATAAAAGCCACAGTCGGCTATAGCACTTGCCAATTTATGGTTTTTGAGCATTCCACTTACGTTCAAATCTTCTATGACTATGGTGCTGTGGTTTTTAGCTAACCATGTTGTCAGTTGATGCAGTTTGTCTACTCTGATCTCAGATACTCTTTTGTGAAGTCGGGCAAGTCTTTTGACGGCTTTGGCTCTGTTTTTAGAGCCAAGCTTTTTTTTGCTAACACGGCGTTGACAACGAGTGAGTCGTTTTTTTGCTTGCTGATAGGCTTTAGGGTGGGCATTGGCTGTGCCATCGCTACAAGTTGCTAAAGTGTTTATTCCCACATCTACACCGATAATATCTCTTTGTTTGGCAGTATGGGTTGGTTCATTATCATATTTAAAGCTGATGTACCAATTATCTGCACGGAGTGAGATGGTCACATTTTTGATTGGCACAGATGGCAAGATTTCATAAGTTTTTACTATTCCTATTCTGGGTAGTTTTATATAGTTTCCTTTGAGGATTTTAATGCTTCCTTCTAGATAGAAACTGTCTTTTTTCCCTTTTTTCTTAAAGACCGGGAATCCACGTTTGGGGATAGTTAAAAAGTTCTTAAATGCCCTCTCTAAGTCTCTTAATGCTTGTTGAGGGGCGCACTTTGATACTTCATAATACCAAGGATTTTGACTTTTAACTTCAGCCACCAAGCGTTTATGTAAAGTGATGGCACTAGGGCGTTTCTTTGTTTGTTCGTATTCAGAAATGCAAGTAGCTAATCCCCAATTATAAGCATGACGGGCTACGCCTGCGTGTTTGGCAAGTATTGTTTTCTGTTTATTGTTAAGTTTTAACTTAGTCTTGATTGATTGCATTTCAATTGCTCGGCCACCTTTTTTAAAAGTTTAATAAGTTAGACATAAATCTAGTGTATCATAGTAAATGTCTATTTATGTTAAATTTTGTCCAATTATTTTAATACTGTTGATAGCCCCCTGTTCCCTGTTCCCTGTTCCCTCTTGTCTGGAGATGTCTATTGAATTATATAATTCAATAGAATATCTGTATTACAGCGGTTTTCATTTCGGTAGAGTACGGTATGGGCGAAATGCCATTCGCCCCGACAGACTTAAATGATAACTGAAAGGAATAGAAAACCATTAGTGTTTGATTTTTGTTTTTTAAACTGAGGTAGGAGTCATAATAAATATCTTT
>JBCDJM010000223.1:0-12824 GCA_038747755.1 Cyanobacteria bacterium P01_H01_bin.35 | reverse complement strand
TCAGAAAAGCCGTTTTAAGGAGCCTAACAACTATAAGAGTTCAGAAGACTGAAAAATTATGAAAAATGACTGCCAGAATCATCAAACCCAGATGGGTATTCAACTTGTAACTTGTTAAATAGATACCAAATGGCTTCTATAGACTTATAATTTACCTACTTTCTAAATCTAGATACGCTAGTAGTGCCGTGATACACCTAAAATTTTGTAATAGTAGGGGCGGGTTTCCCCGTAATGAGTTTTCACGTTTGATTAGACAAACCCGCCCCCAATGATGTAATGCACCATATTAGCTGTGTTGGCTTAGTAGGTTAGCTTCCCTTACATCACATCAACCCAACAACTTAATAAAACAGCTTAGATATCCAAAATAGATTCGATAAATAATAATGAAAAAAAACAATGATTCTGTTCCCCGTCTCGATCTAGCGCCGCAGTTGAAGCGCCCCCTCTCTATTTGGAATCCTTTGGATTATTTGCGGTTGTTGTATTGGGTGTTTTTCTTTCCCCAGGCGGTGCGGTGGTATGTGGAAAATTACGGGGGGGGAGAAGGTTTAGCAAAACAAACAACCTGGCAAAGCAGGCTAGAATTTCTGCGCGAGCATCCTAACCAATTGAAATTATGCTTTCAAGGATTAATTTTGACTGTTTGTGTTCCTTATGTGTTTTATGGACTCCTGGAACAGCTAGGTTTTACTATTTATTGGTTTGGCGTGGCGCTCGGCGTGGCGCTCGGCGTGGCAGGAGGCTTATGGATCAATGTAATGTTTGGCGTGTCTTTCGGCATTACGAGGGGCGTGACGGTCAGTGTGGCGGGAGGCGTGGCAGGAAGCTTGGTGCCAGGCTTGGTGTTCGGCTTGGTTGGCTTGGCGTTCGACTTAGCCTCCGACTTGGCGCTCGGCTTGGTGCCAGGCTTGGTGTTCGGCTTGGTATTAGGTGTGGCGTTCAATGTAGCAGTTGGCTTAGGAGGCGTGGTGTTCGAAGTGGTGTTCGGCATGACGAGAGGTGTGGCAGTCAGCGTGGCAGTCAGTGTGGGGATCGGCGTGGTGTTCGGCATGACGAGAGGCATAGAGATTGGCATGACGAGAGGCATAGGGTTTGGCATAGGGTTTGGCATAGGGATTGGCCTGGTGATTTGGCGTCTAGAAAACTGGTTAATTGGTATACCACTCAACTCGATCTCAATTCATAATCGTAGTTTTCTCTTACCTAGAATCACCCCTATTCCTTTACTTTTACTAACAACTCGCTTAAAATCTTGGTTGAGAAAAGATTGGCAACTAGGTCTAGAAAACATCAATCAACTCTTAAGATATAGCCTACAGTTTATTCCGGCAATTAATGCTATTAATCAGGTGCTAGCAGAAACTCCCCCAGAACAGATGATTTATCGAATTTCTGAGCTAGCAGAAAATTCATACGATTGGGAGCTTGTAAAATTTGTCTCTGCATCTCTAGGAGAGGAGTTAAAATTACAGTTTCTTACAGGGTTAAATATTTCTCTTTTTCTAAAAGCCTCATCAGCACCAACTCGCTTAGACACTTCATCCCGTGCGATAGCTGCAGGCTTCTGGCATCTCCACGAAAAAGAACCCGAAGAAGCGATAGCAGCATTTGAGAAAGTACGCTCTCTCCTCTACGGCGAGGAAATGTTTCTACTGGCTCAAACCCTTGCCAAATTTCGAGTAGCAGAATATCCTATTGCTATTGCCGAAATACAAATTCCCAACTTTCCACCTGAACCTCATCTACGCCACACCACCTGGGAAACATTCAAGGGTTTGCGTCGCGTTGTTGAAGATACACAACTTATTGTAAAAGCTACCTCAAAGTCAGCTCGTGCATTTGCCCTTGCCAGAGCTATCGGTCAATTAAGAGAAATCCTAGATAATATTGATGCACTTCCCGAAGCTGAATGGGGTTTAATTGTCGAAATTTCTCTAACTTGGCTAAAAGCTTTAGAAAGCATTGCCACAAATATTGGGGATATATCTATTACTAAACCCGTAGAAAATCCATACGTTATTGGCGACCCAGTAGAGGGTGACTTATTTGTGGGTCGGGAAGATACTATGAGAAAGCTTGAGGAACTTTGGATTACAAATTCTCACAAGCAGTCAGTTGTTCTCTACGGTCATCGTCGTATGGGAAAAACATCAATTCTACGGAATGTTGCCAAATCTTCCAGTGTAGATACACAAGTTGTTTATGTGAACTTCCAAGGTTTGGGAGCTATTTCCCAGGGAATGGGTGAAGTATTTTTAGCAATTAGTGATGAAATTTCAGATGCTATTAACCTTCCCCCACCGGACATAGACGAACTCCTGAGACTTCCCGAACGAACCTTTAAACTCTACTTAAAACAGGCAATTCAAAAATTAGACAACAAACGCTTAATTATTGCCCTGGATGAGTTTGAAGAAATTGAAGAACTAATTAAAGCAGACAAACTTCCCTCTGAGTTTATGAAAGTATTACGGAGGTTTGTGCAGATGAGTCCGAAAATTGCCTTTGCCTTCGCCGGGTTGCACACTCTTGAAGAAATGACAGAAGATTACTTTCAGCCATTTTTTGCCAGCGTCATTCCCATCCGCGTCGGTTTTTTGAATAGAGCAACAACCAGGCAACTTCTTGCCAACCCCAACCCAGACTTCTTGCTCACCTACGAACCAGAAGCAATGGATCGCATTTACGACCTCACATTCGGACAACCCTACCTAGTACAACTACTGGGATTTTTACTTGTCCGTCGCTACAACGAGCAAACCTTCGAGGAGGGAAAACCAAGGGAACCTATTTTTACGGTTGCTGATGTGGATGCCATTATTGAACAAAATGAACTATTCCAAAATGGGCGCTATTATTTCACAGGTGTTTGGGGGCAAGCAGGACAGGATGCACCGGGGCAACAAGATATTCTGAAAGCTCTAGCTAATTGTTCGGGAAGTTGCAGTCGCGCCATGCTTCAGGAACTTACAGGTTTAGATGAAAGCACTCTTAATAATGATCTTGATACCCTTTCTCGCCACGATGTCATAGTCGAAACCGAGGAAAACTTGAAATTTGCCGTGGAATTGTTTCGGCGTTGGGTGGTGAAAAATCAATGTGAGTAGTGGTGTGACACCCCTAAAATGTGGCAATAGCTCTAAGGTTTTGGCATTGTTTTCTAGCGATCGCTTGATTAACTTACCTTATCAGAACTTACGAAAAATATCTAATCATACACTATTTGTCGTGGCAATTCGCGTTTGCGGAGCATTCCGCAGGAAATGACTACTACTAAATATGGCGGTTATGCGTAAGTCGTGTTTATTTACAGCGGTTTTCATATGAATAAACCACAATGATACTGACTTCTAACTCCTAATCTCCTGACTCCTAATTCCTAACTCCTGACTCCTGACTCCTGACTCCTGACTCCTAACAATGAATTTAGTGGTCTACTCAACTGAAAAGCGCTGTATGATAGCTGATATCATGTCCTACAGAGCTTTTCAGATGGATAAACCACATCGTCATAACCAAAATTCTGTAGGGGCGTTTTCCTGACGGAATGCTCCGCAAACATGTCGCGCAGCGAAATTGCCATTTGCTAACGCAAAGCTGTCGCTTTGTATGTCCCGCAGCGAAAGGCCCCTACTGTGGTCTACCGATATGAAAACCACTATAAGTCAGTAATAAATTTAATAGGGACACAATATTACTGTATCCCTAAAAATTTACTGGGTTATTATGAGTAGTTAGAAAAAGTTAAAAGATTGACGGATCTCCTCCGATAATTGGCTCTCCTACAGGATTTCCGAGGAATACCCTAGTCAAACTAATAAAACCATTATCAACACTTGCATCTAAGGTAAAACCTGCAAGAAAAGGTCGCTCATTATAAGTTACACGCACCAAATAGTTAAATTCTGGTGATAGAGTTAACTCCGAAGAAATTCCTAGAATATCTGATGCTACTCCTGGTCCAATTCTTGCATTAAGATCCTCACCACCATTATTATTAGCTGCAATTGGTATTTGTCTTTGTCTAGGCTGCAAGAGAGAGTCTAGGGGAAGTTGATAGACTTCTAATTGAGGATCACCACCATTTATAGCAGTCAGATCAATTGTTATGGGAGCGTTGGGTGTAGCATTTAACAGATAATCCTCTGCTATGACGAAAGCAGTATCTTCAAGATTTCTCACTGCTTCATCAGCAGCTCCGTCTATTATACCTTCAATACTAATATTTACTGGCTGGGGAGGGGATATTGGAGGTACTGGAGGTACTGGAGGTACTGGAGGTGCTGGAGGTGCTGGAGGGATAACATCGGCACTAGCAGGAAACAGAGATAATTCATAGTCGCTAGAAATACCAGGAGCAGTCTGATAAACATTGATCAAATATTCTCCGGGGGTCAAGAAAGTTGCCTGAAACGCTTCATTTGATGTATCCAGGTTATCGCCACGAGCAATTAAGTTACCATTGCTATCTAATATTGCTACATCAATATTGCCAGTCAGATTTTGCAAGGCAATTCCTGCAGTTAATGGTTGATCAACTGTGACACGATAGTAGTCTACAGGATCGAAATCATTAATTGTTGCCAACTGAGTTATAGGTAGTTCTGGAAGTAGAGGACCTAAAAAAGTTGGTGTGTTTGGGTTATCATTACTGTTGTCATTAGTATTAACATCAACATCAATATCAACATCAACATTAGCACTGCTTGGAAATAGAGCTAACTCATAGTCACTAGCAATAGCAGGAGCAGTCTGAAAAACATTGATCAAATATTCTCCGGGGATAGAGAAAGTTGCCTGAAATGCTTCATTGGATGGCCCTAAATTATTACCACTAGCAATTAAGTTACCATTGCTATCTAATACTCCTACATCCACATCACCAGTCAGATTTTGTAGGGCAATTCCTGAAGTTAAAGGTGTATTAACTGTGACGCTATAAAAGTCCACAGAATCCAAATCATTGATTGTTCCGAATTGAGTTATAGGTATTTCTGGAAATAGAGTACCTATAGGAGTTGCTTCGTTGATACTATCGTTACTGTTATCAGGAAAAATAACTTGAGATTGGTTTAATATACTCATTGTTAATATTTTTTGGAATTATGTTGATAGTTGATTAAGTTTTTTAGGGATTTGTCAAATATTTTAAACTTAAGAAACTGTTATTCTTATAATCAGGACTAAAGCCATGAGAACCCAGAAACCAGGTTTATCCTAGACTTTTATTGCTCAAAAAAACGATTTATTGTAGAAACCGGGTTTCTTTAGGTAAGTCCTAATAATATTAGACTTGTGTATAGTAAAAAAAGTTTCTATCCACAGAAGAATCGGAAAATTTTTATACAAAAAGTTAAAGATAGACACGATCAAAAAAGTGATAAACTTAATCAAATTTAATCAATATTCTATGTGATTTTACTGAACAATTAAAATTAGATTTTTTCTTTCAAAAAATCAAGGTATAAAAATTGACAACATTTTTGATGCTACTTCTGTTGCCCAACTAAACCATGGACTCGTAACTGCTCCACTCAAAGCGTTAAAAATTGTTACACTTTTCCGGTTTAGTCATAAATAATGACAAAAATAGGTTATTTTGCGTAATATTATGTCCGGATAATTAGTGATATAGCGCTACGCGCTAGGGAATAGGGAATAGGGAATAGGGAATAGTAGACTAATAAAGGGTTTTAGGATTTAGAAATGTCAAGAGCCTTAATGCGTAGCGCTATAAAAAAATGTTCTCCTTTTTATACTTTACTTTCTCTCCTCTTCCCTCCTGACTCCTGTACGGGCGATTTCCTACGGAATTCTCCTAATTACGCGTTTACCTTTGCAGAGCATTCCGAAGGAAAGTATTCCGGAACGGAAATCGCCCCTACGACTCCTGACTCCTCCCTTGTTATTTATAACTATTCAACCGGACATGATATAAGTCTTAATACTGATAATGTAAACTTAATAAATAGGACAACAAGAGTATCAAGGTTCGATTATATAGTCTTTATCAAGGTTTTTCCAGTTTTGTATCAGTATCTTGGAACAGGTATGTAACAACTAACTCTACGCTACAATGTTTGCAGAGTTAACTTCCTACTTAATGTACTAATTATCGATAAAAATCTCTAATTATGATGAATCTCCCACAATTTAACCAACGTTATCAAGTTAAACAAGAACTAGGTTGCAATCAAACCGGAGGTCGAATTACTTATCTCACAACTGATACTACCACTGAGACACCCGTTGTCACAAAACAATATCAATTTGCCAATTGGTCAGAATACGAAAGTTACTATCGAGAAATTGAACTGCTACAACAATTAAATCATCCTAGTATTCCTCGTTATCTTGATTCATTTGAGACAGAAAATGGTTTTTGCTTAGTGCAAGAGTACAAAAATGCTCCCTCTCTTGCCCAAACTCAACTTTGGACAGTAGAAGAAATCAAACAAATTGCTCAAGAAGTATTAGAAGTTTTAGTCTATCTACAGAAGCAAGTACCGCCAATTATTCATCGGGATATTAAACCAGAAAATATCTTAGTTGAACGTAATAGTATTAAACTAAAAGTTTACCTAGTAGATTTTGGGTTTGCCCGCAGTGGGTATGGCAATGTAGCAGTTAGTAGTGCAGTTAAAGGTACTCTAGGATTTATGCCACCGGAACAGTTGTTTAACCGGGAACTAACAGAAGCATCAGATTTGTACAGTTTAGGTGCAACTTTAATCTGTTTGTTAACTAATACAAAATCTAGCGATATTGGTAATTTAATCAATGATAACTATCGAATTAATTTCAAAAAATTGTTGCCGAAAGTAGAACCAGCATTTATTAATTGGCTAGAAAAAATGGTGGAACCAAATCTAAAATCTCGCTTTCCCAATGCCGAAATTGCCCTCAAAAAGCTTAATTCTCTTGGTGATTCAGAAAATACAACAACTCAAAAAATGCAATTTGGCACGGAAAAACCCAAGAAAATATTTACCGGAGCAGCAACAATTGGTCTATGTCTCATAGCACTTTATAGTACCATTGCCGCACTAACAACCTGGGGTAAAAATAAATGGTTAATAACTCGACACCAAGAAGAATTATCTCGTTCCAATGTGAGAAAACAACATTTGCAACAAGTGCTATTACAAACAAGTCAGTGTCCTCGGTGTGACTTAAGTAATGTTAATTTACCCTATACCAAGTTGAAGAATGTTAACCTCAAAGATGCTATTTTAGATGGTGCCGACCTCAATAATTCCGTTCTCAAAAATGCAGAACTATGGAAAGCAAGTTTGGCAGGAATTAATTTGTCAAATGCTAACTTATCAGATGCAGATTTCAGAGGTGCTAAACTCAGGTATGCAGATTTACACTCTGCAAATCTCTGGGGTGCAAATCTCGGATATGCTAATCTTTGGGATGCTAACCTAAATAAAGCGAACCTTCAAGATACTAATTTGTGGGGAGCAAATCTAGGTTATGCCAAGCTAGAAAATGCTAACCTCAAAAATGCTAATCTCTGGGGTGCAAATTTATTTAGTGCTGAGTTAGAGAATGCCAACCTGGAAAATGCTAATTTGGAAAATGCTCAGTTGGATGGTGTTAACCTCAAGGGTGCGAAATTAAAACAAGCTAATCTTAAAGATACTGTACTCATAGGTCAAAAAGGTCATAGCTATCGCAGTATTAATTTAGAGAATGCTGACCTAGAAGGTGCTAATCTCGAAGGTAGTCATCTAGAAAATGCAAATCTATTAGGTGCTTACTTGAAGGATGCAAACCTTAGCGAAGCTTCTCTAGAAGGTGCTGACTTACGGGGTGCAAATCTAACTAATGCCAATCTTAGCAAAGCTTATTTACGGGGTGCAAATCTTCGTGGTGTTAACCTTAGCGGTGCAAAATTGGAGAGTGCAAATTTCCGAGATACTGACCTCAAAGGTGCAATAATGCCAGATGGTAGTATTCATCCTTAAATTACTAATAGAAGGAATAATTTGTATCATGTCCGGTTAAATACCTTAATTATTAAGTTAGTAGGGGAAGTGGCATAAAATAGGAGTTGGAGTAGGAGAAAAATTGAAATATATACTGTTTCTTTCTCCTCAGTAGTCAGGATAAGATATTTGATTTATAACTAAATTATCCGCAGTTAATAATCATAGAATATTAACTTATACAACTCTCAATAAATTTAATTAAATGTTTGTGAAAGTCTTCAGTTTTTTTGATATAACAAGCATGGCCACCATCAGGAAGAATAACTTTTTGAGAATTTGGCATTAATTCTACTAACAAATCAGCTTGTGCTACAGGTACTATCCGATCATTACTTCCCCAAATAGCTAATGTTGGTACATTAATTCCTTTTAATTCATCCTTAAAACGTTCAATTCCTACAGGAGAAACTGCGACAAAACCTCTGATCTTATCACAATAATTAATCACAAAAGGCAAACTATAACTCCCACTCATAGAAGGAGATACTAAAATTGGCAAATTTAAGTTTAAATTATTTAATATTTCTCGCAAAAAACCTAAGCTAGAAACTGATATTCTTTGGGAACGACCATAACCAGGAATATCTACTGCCACAGCTCGATAACCTTGGGCATTCAAAAGGTCGAGAGTACCTATTTCTTGCCATGTCTGAGCAGTAAAACTTGCTCCATGTAGCAATAAGACACTAACTGAATTTTTTTGGCCAGTTTCTAGGTAATGAATTCGAGCATTTTCCAGATGTAGATATTGAGATTTAATATGGGTATTCATAATTTATTGAGGCCAATTTTATTATTTTAAATCGTACAATAAAAACTAATTACTAAATATGAATATTACTAACAAAAATTCCTGAGAAAACCCAAACAGTTTTGTCGAAATTCGCTCTCCTTGGATGACCTTAATTGGTGAACATTTGCAAGATAACCAAGGACAAATTATTGACTATTGGCGAGTAGAAAAGGCTGATTCTGTAATTATATTAACGATTCAATCTGAGCAGTTATTATTACCTATTGCTACATATCGCCCTGGTCTGGGAAAGAAAACTTTAGATTTTCCTGATGGTAGGGTGCCATCTGGACAAACACCAGTAGCAGCAGTCCCAGAAATTTTACAGCGGGAGCTAGGAATAACAGAAGCAGGAATTATTCATCTTAGCCCCCTCAATAGCATTGGATGGGCAATTAATAGCTCATTTTCTAATCAAAAACTTTACGGTTTTGTTGCCAAAATAGACCCCACAGTATCAATATCCAACGAATTATTGGGCGCTGTCTATCCTACCACAAAATCAGGTGTTCATAATTTACTTCAGGATTTAACTTGTTTTCAGTGTCGTGCTTTGTTATTAGAGTGGCAAATTCAAACCTTTTATTGTTAATTTATACGAAAGAGGGAACAGGGAATAGGGAATAGGGAATAGAAAGAAAGAATAGATAATTTCAAAGGGGAAAATTGATTTAATTTTGTATTTTTGGAGATGTCTAATAGCTAATTTCTGAATAATTACAAACTAATCTTAATGATTTAATCTCTGAATAATTGACAAATTTCTGAGGATAATCTCCGAAAGAGAGAACAGGGAATAGGGAATAGAAAGAATAGATAATTTCAAAGGGGAGAATTGATTTAATTTTGTATTTTTGGAGATGTCTAATAGCTAATTTCTGAATAATTACAAACTAATCTTAATGATTTAATCTCTGAATAATTGACAAATTTCTGAGGATAAGCTCCGATAATTATCATCATTTAAAACAGGAACTAAGTTAGTAATATTGATTGGTATAGCTAACTCAATCCAAGAACGACAGCTACCATATTCAGGGCGGTAAAAAATCTCGTAAACTTTCTCAAGTTTATAAATTCTCAAAAGTAAAACATAAAGCTTTTGTTGGGGTTTCCATTTGAGGCGATCGCTGACAAACTTTTCATTCCAAATATGGTAGAAAAACAATTTATTTAAAATCGAATTATCCCTTACTGGTAAAACGTTAGTAATCTCAGCAAAACTACTGATTTGAATTTTTTCAGGATGCCAACCAGAATCTACAATTTGCACCTGGTTTGCATATTCTGGTTTTAGTAAATTAGGCTGTTGATGTTCAAAAGTGGGATATAGTAAAACTTGCTTATGTGTGACGGTAAAAGAACCTTTTTGTTCCCGAATACCACCCTTTCTTAGTAACATAATTGTGTTGCCATTTTCTAAAGCATTCACAGCAACATTCCATTCTTTAAGAGCAGCAGTAGTAGTTTCCATCATTATCAACTTATAGCTACAAATCAAACAATTAATAGTTATCTGAAAATCTGGTTAATTATTGATTATTAAGCTGATAATTATATCATATCCGCCTAATTAGGAGTCTTGTGCGTGAGGGCAAGAAATATAGAGAATAGACAATGGTCAATAAATAGTTTTATAGCCCTATGGGCAAATCAGAAGTCAGAAGTAATCTATAATTAACTAAATGTCCTATATTGACGGTTTGAGGGACTGGGGGAGCAAGCAAAAAATATTTACCCCGTCAAAATTCTAGTTATTGCACCTCATAACAATGGGAAGTGGTGTATTTATTTTTGGGGAAATAGGGAACATACCAGAAGGAATAGGACACAACAAATAGGGCAAAAGTAACATAGATTAACATTTAAGACAACACTGTACTTAACCATCCTAAAAACTGCTAAAATTTGAAAAAATGGCCTGTAATATTAACCATTTTTTGGTGAAATTTGAGAATATTAACCGGAAGTTGTAAAAAGTCTGAGAATATTTGTAAAGTATCTAGTTAATATTAGGAGGTAGAAAGCTCTAATGGCTTGTTCAGGTGGTGAATAGGAGAAATTTTTTAGGGAATTAAGAATGTATATACAAGTTTGGATATACCAGTTTTACAAACATTCTCTAAGTATTACAAAAGCAACTTCAATAGCTCATACCTCACAGGATTTTCGGAGGAAAGGCATATATAACTAATATTTTATACCTAAAAGTAAATCTTGAATTTATAAAAGTTGAAGCTAGGTAGTAATAGTCTAAATTCAGAAACAAAATCAAGGCATTAAAAGTCTAGATATATAAACAAAACCGGCATTGCTGAATTCAGGGATGAATATTTTGGGAAAAGTACATATAATCTCTTACTTAATCTTTATCCAAAACTATAATTAATCCCGTAAATATCCAATGCCTAAAATTTAGTAAATAATATAATTTAAATACATATCTTTCTAAGTATCTCTAACTAAGGAATACAAAGAAAAAACTTTATTATTAAATTAGGATTTAATGTCAATCTACCAAGTGCGATCAATTGCTGATGAAATTATCAATATCTATCAATCTAAATAATTATGTCAATTCAAATTCCAATTCCACAAGACTTCGGCAACCAGGAACCAGATATCCTGCGACCACCAATTGATCCTAATGACTTTAGTGATGCAGAAGTTATAATCGACACGATTAACAATAGTAATGAATCATTGTTTGGTACAGATAACAGGAATTTGATTCTAGGTCTTGATCTAGATGATAAGATTGAAGGTAGAGGTGACCAAGACACTATTTTTAGTGGCAAAGGTAACGATACTGCCTACGGAAACGATGATGATGATTGGATTAGTGGGGATGAGGGAAATGATGTACTACTCGGTAACGAAGGCTCTGATACGGTTAGAGGTGGTCTGGGAAATGATACGATACATGGAGGAAAAGGTAATGATTTAGTGAGAGGTGAGGAAGGAGATGACCTAGTTCTTGGAGAAAGAGGGTCGGATAATGTTAGAGGTGGTAGCGGTGATGATACTGTTTATGGTGATGGAGAAGAAGGGGAGGGTAATGACTTAGTTGATGGAGAAGAAGGGAACGATCTAGTTCATGGAAACCGTGGTAATGATACGGTTAGAGGTGGTAGTGGTGATGATACAGTTTTCGGAGGGAAAGGGGATGATTTAATTGAAGGTAGTGCAGGTAATGATATCTTAGTAGGTGGTGACGGTAATGATACCCTGATTGGAGGTGAGGGAGCGGATATCTTCCGTTTTGAGTTTTTTGAGGATGAGACATTTACTCCCGATGGCACTCAGGAATTTGGTAGCGATACCCTCAATAATTTTGTTCCCGCAGATGCTGGAGTTGATACTCTCACTGACTTTACTCCAGGAGAAGACAAAATACAACTTGATGCTAATAGCTTCGATCAGTTAATTGGAGTTGATGGTAATTTCGACCCCGATGAATTTACTACTCTTGCTGAGTTTGCCCAAAACCCAGATGCAAATCTAGTCTATGACTCAGATGAAGGTTTAATGTACTATATTGATGCAGATGGCAATGCGATAGAATTTATACAATTAGATCCTAACCTAAATATTGGTCCTGATGACTTTGAAACAATATAAACTCAAAGTTCACAACTTATTGCTATGCACTACCACTTAAATTATGAAAACGAATCTGGAGAATTTTTATATCAGGAAGGATTAACTTGAGTACCAAATATCTCATTTATTCACCACAATTTAGGCATAATTTTTCACTCTCAGGGAAATTTACCAACAACTTTTATATAAAATCCGGTAGTATTGGTATAAAAAAGCAGAGAAACCGGGTTTGTCTCAAATGCCCTATAATAGTAAAATTGACATCCCACAAACCCGGTTTCTTGTTATATCATGTCCGAATAATTAGTGATAAAAAAAAGTTCCATCTTCAACCATTACCAAATCTTCCCACACTTCCCACACTTCCCACACTTCCCACACTCCCCACACTCCCCACCCTCCTCCCTCGTTATTTATAACTATTC
>JBCDJM010000222.1:0-12880 GCA_038747755.1 Cyanobacteria bacterium P01_H01_bin.35 | reverse complement strand
GTAGTTCCCATTCGCGATCGCTTAGGTCACTGGCATAAGATTTTCGGGACATTAATTTGACACTAATCATTGATTTTTTTATTTTCCTACCTTAAATACTTCTTCATGGCCATCTTTAGCTTTTTTTTACAAACAGTCTCTAAAAAGTACCTGGTTTTCAGTTCTTCATCCTCAAAAAGTTAGCATTCTGGGCAAGAGTTTTGGAAAAAAATTACTCCCCTGCTCCCCTAATCCCCTACTCCTTAAAAAAGACTTTTTCAGCAAACCCTAATTATCTGGCATGATATTACTCCCCATCTTCCCTAATTCTTAAAACGATTAATGGGGAATATCAAAACCTAAATATATTCATACTTTTCTGGTAGAACTTTATCCTTTCTGGTTAGAGAAAATTTTGGTATACCATTTGCATTTCCTTAAGCACTATTGACAAAAAAATGCTACAAATTTTACTATTGCGATAAAGGTAATAGTAAGAAAATAATGTTTGTTGGAACTACAGAAGCAGCTTCTCTTTTAAAAATTTCAACTCAAAGAGTACGAGTCTTGATCAAAGAAAATCGTATTCAAGGTGCTAGAAAAATCAATGGTCGAACTTGGGTAATTCCTCTATATAAAGGAATGCCAAGAATATCTAGTAGAAAGCGCGGACCTAACCCCCGTTGGCACTCCTGTAGGCATTGTGGCAAAAATACTATTCACTTCCATCGTCCTAATATTGCTGTGAATAAAAAGGAGAAAAAAACTGATCTTCATGTGCTTTCTGCTAAACGAGGTACTAAGACTTTAGCAAAAGGTCATGAAATTGAGATTCATGGTCCGTGTAAAATTGTTTATCGACCGGATAAACCTCATTCTTGTGGAGCGACGGTTTGGATTGAGACTTTGGCAACAGCAACCATGTTTAATTTTGATGGTAGAGTTGAGCAAGTTGATAGTAGATGGATTGGAGAAGAGTAGTCAATGTGATGTGAGAAATTAATCAAAAAAATATTGAGCAGCCTGAAAACCGCTGTAAGGTATTTCATATCACAAGTTGAAATTTCTATACTGATTAGATTGAATTATAATTAATGGTTCAAGTTTAACCATTAAACAATCTAGTAAAAATGCTCAAAATTAAAAATTTACTTCTAACTAGCAGTTTTTTTTACCTTTACCTTTCAACCTATTGTTTAGCAAAAACTCCTGAATTTTCTGAATATACTTTTAGAAAAACAACTACAAATATTATTTCTCAACGTCAAACAGAAACAGAAGAAAATTTAGAATCTCCAGATATATTTTCTCCTAACCCCCTAGAAAGCACTGAACCAGATCCACTATTACCAAATCCTCCTACTTCTGGAATTCTAACTGGAGAAAAACGAGAAGAATTTTCCCAGGAACTCAACCGACTTAATGTTGAAGCAGCAGCATTATTAGGAGCAGGAGAAACAACTAAAGCTTTTGAAACTTGGAACAGAGAACTGCGTTTGCGTCGTTATCTTGGTAAGGCAGAAGAGTTCGTAGCTTTGTCAAGAGTTGCAGAAATAGCATGGAATAATAGTCAAAAATTACAGGTGGAATGGATTACAAAAAGACTCGAAATTTTACAACCAGAAATTCAAGAGGAAGAACCTCCTAATTTGGAATTATTACAAGCATTAGGTTCGGCATTTAATACTGTTCGAGCTAAAGATCCAGCAGTTGAAGTTTATCAACAAGTGATTGTTGAGGCAAGGAAAAAAGAGGATGTCGCTACATTAAAACAAGCTTTAACTGCTATAGGAGAAATACATTTGAATTGGTTGGATTATGATAATGCAGCGATCGCCTATGAGGAATTATTAGAGGTTCAGCAACAAAGTGATTCAGAAATATCTGAAATAGACACAACAAATTCTCCTGTAAGTGGTAATTTTGAAAAGGTAAATACTCTAGAACAATTGGCTTTTATTTATAATCAAGGGGGGCAACCTTTACAAGCAATTACAGCTAAAGAAAGGTTGGTAGATTTTTACGAAGGTCAACAAAATATTACAGAAGTTCCAGAGATAAAAATATCTATTGGTGGAGATTATGAGGAACTTGGCAGACTTAATCTTGCCAGTCAATATTATCAAGAAGCTTATGATATTGCTCAATCAATTCAACGGTTTGTAACTGCTAGTGATGCTTTAGAAAATTTAGCTGCCCTCTATCTTTCTCAGGATGAAAAAGAGGCGGCAATTGAAATATATAAGGTGCAGTTGTTGATGGATCAACAGTTTGTAAATGTTTATGGGATGATGGAAACTTACGATCGGATGGGGCAAGTTTATTCACAGTTAAAGGCTTTTGGTTTGGCAATGTCATCTTTTCAAAGAGGTTTAGAATTATCCAGACAGTTGGGAGGATATCGAGAAAGTTATTTTTTACAAAAGCTTGATAAATTGAATAGAAATAATTAGAGGAGTCAGGAGTCAGGAGTCAGGAGAAATAACTTTAATATTCAGGAATTACCCGAAAGTTTCTCTTTTTCATCAAATGGAAATCTGAATATCAAGTCTTTGAGCTGCTGCTTATTATTCGTAACAATCTTTCTGAAAATTAGTTATTTTATCGTAGGGGTTTGGAGACTAAACCCCTACAGTTTTTTTTCACAAATCATTGAGTATTAGTATACTTACTTAATTAATTTAAAAATCCTATACTTATAGAATATGCAAAACATAGCTACAGGAGTAAGTAGAAGTGTTAAAGACAAAGTGACAGTAGATAAGGTGATAAGGGCTGCTCCTACTGCAATTATTTCTAAAATAATAGAAGCAGTTATTTGAGTTTTATTTTTTTTGCTATGTTTTGCATAAGGTTTAGGTAAACGTTTCTGAAAATTGGTATTTTTCATAGTTGTTATTTATTTACAGTACATTTACAGGATAAAAGGTAGATATTACCCCAAGGCAAGGGGTGCAATAATTTACCTATAAATCTCTTACAATAAAGTATTCAGCTTGAGGATAGCTTGGGAGTAACCCAAACCTTTTTTCAACTACTTAAAATTATTAGGAATTTAAGTTTGGGTTAGTTTGAACCTACCCCAAACCACCCAAACCACGAAAAACAAAATTAATTGAATTAAACAAGCCTATGCCACGAATAAAAAATTGGGGTGATGAACCCCTCAAACGAGCAAAAAAGTTAATTGAATTTCTGATAAATTACAGTCATAGAAATAATCAGCAAAAGGAATTATTGACTGAGTGGAGAGGAAATAGCGATCGCCCTCAACTTTTTATAAGAACAAATTTCCGAGAACTTGCTGGTTTATTAAATCAAGAAAGACTATCTAAATATAAATCTGGTTCAAAAACTGATAAATCAAAGAGCGAGATTCAGACTACTATAGACTACCTAAAAGAATTAGGAATTGTGACAGAAGACAGTACACCTAGTGAAAAAAGTAAAGGTATTAGAAGTTTGACATTTGCTCTTTGGCATTCTCATAAAAAGCAAGAAAATCTAACACAATTAGAGCTAGCTTGGAAAAATCATCAACAGCAAAAGCAAAAGCAAAGTGAAAAACATAATTCTAGTAATCAAAAACAACAAATTGATACTGAAAGTCGAGAATTAGATCCTATTCTAGAAAAAAATATTAGAACTTATCTTTCTAAATCATTTAGTAACGATAAATTTGCAGAATTAGATCAAGCAGGTGAGCCAGAAACAGGTGAAAAGCGTACTAATCTCGGACGAGTATTTATCGATCTTTCTCTTAAACTGTGGAATAAAGTAGATACTGAACCTAGGAGAAGAGTCACAGTTGAAGATGATTTATTTAGAAACAGAAGTGAGATTCCGGCTATGGAATATTTCACAAAAGAAGAAAAAAAGTACAATAAGGTCGTAATTATTGGTGGTCCGGGTCAAGGTAAATCTACTTTAGGACAACAATTAGCTCAAGTATATAGAGCTAAATATCTAAATAAAGAATATGAATTTACCGACAAGATAGAAGTTCAACGTATTCCTTTTCGAGTAGTCTTAAAATATTTTGCTCAATGGTTATCAGCTAGAGATAGAAATGAATCTTCTAGTTTAGAAAATTACTTAGCTACAGAAATTGGTAAAACTACAAATAGACTAGAAGAAATATCTGCTGCTCAGGTACAAGATATTGTTGAAAAGAAAGAATGTCTATTAATTTTAGATGGATTAGATGAAATTTCAGATCCTCGTTTACAAGAGCAAATGGTCAAACAAATTTCTACTTTTTTAGACTGGGCAGAAGATATAAAAGTTGATTTAAAAGTAGTAGTAACGTCTCGCCCTAATATGTATAAACAACAGTTCAATCCTGAAATATTTTGTCATTTGGAATTATTGCCACTGAAAAAAGAACAGAGAACAGAATATGCTCAAAAATGGGTAAAAACTAGAGAAATTCCTGATGGAGAACAAACAAGAATACTTGATACACTCAAAGAATGTGAGCAAGATGAGAGAATTTCTAAATTGTTAACTACTCCCTTGCAAGTAACTATTATTTTACTGATTATTAAAAATGGCGGCAGGCCTCCAGGGGAAAGAGAAACTTTATTTGATGAGTATTGGAGAACTATACTAAAGCGAGAAAAAAGTAAGGACAAAGATTTAATTAAGAGTGATGATCAAATTCTGCTTAATGTTCATTCTTACTTGGGTTATTTGTTACATTATCGCGCTTCTTCTAACACTTCTGATAATTCGGATATTAATGTTCAGTCTCTTTTACCAGAAAATGAATTTAGAGCAGCAATTGAAGAGATTTTGCGAAAGAACGATCGATTTTCATCGGATGAAGATATTAATAATAAAGTCCGGGAGTTTGTGAAGGATGCTAAAGATAGATTGGTTTTGATTGTTGAACCACAACCAGGGTTATTTGGTTTTGAACTTAGGTCTTTTCAAGAGTTTTTTGCTGCTGTCTATTTATTTAAAAATGGCGACAGATTTGAAAATTTGAAGGAAAAAATTGCAGCAGTTGATTCAGAACATTGGCGATATGTTTGTTTATTTTTAGCAGGTAGAATTGTTAGAGAATTAGGAGAAGAATCTGAGAAAATTTTGAGAGAAGTTTGCCGTCCGTTAGACAGACCTGCGGAAGATAAAAATCACAATCAAAATCATTTTTTAAGACCTGGTGCTTGGTTTGCTTTAGAGGTAGTAGCTGATGGTTCTTTAAGTAAATCCCAATATCGTAATATCCAATATGATTTAATTGATTATGGTTTAGAAGTTTTAGATACAGGACTTACAGAAAACCAAATGCTTCAGCTAATTTCTTATACAGAACAGCTATCTCAATCAGATAAAGACGAACTTTTACGGAAAGTTTTAGAAGGTAAATTTAAGGCTATAAATTTTCCAGAGAGTTGCTGGGAAAATGCGTTGCGTATTTATGGCAAATATTTTCCACAAGAAGATTTTCTAAAAGACAAAGTAGATGCACTTTTTGAGAGTGAAAAAAAGAACCTAATTTTATCTGCTTTCAACATTGCTTTATTACATATATCTGACCCTCCATGGATAGCAAAACGTTTAGAAAATTATTGGTCATACTGGATAGATAATGAAGATATAGTAGTTAAAAAATTTTTGTTTACAGGTAACGACAATGAACTATTAAAGTGCTGGTCACTTTCTAAAAGTCAATCTGAAAAACTTGCAGAAGTAATGATTAAAAATTGGGAACTTTATTCACATTACTGTCATTTTGATTACTCAGAAGAATTAAACTGGGAATTTACACAACCTCAGACATTAGCATATCAATTGATTTTATTGTTAAAAGTTTTGCAAATAATGCAAATAATAGATAAATATTATTTGCATTTATATGTTGAAATCGATGCTCCTTATGGTTCATCGGATAAATTTGATATATTAATCGAACCAATTAACACTTCATACACTCCAGATATTCCTAGTCAAACAATAGATAGCGTTGCTCAACTATTACAAAATAATGATTTGATTTTACCACTCAAGCTAACCCTTTGGATATTTTTTTGGTCGTTTAATCAACCAGAGAAAAAAAATATAGAGTTATTTGGGAATTTTCTCAACGATAATCCAACTTTACCAGACTATTTTGATGAATTATTGTCTATTTCAGGTCTAAGAAATTCTTGGCCTCTATTAACCTTAGCAATCGAAGCAAATACTAATCAACAAGGTACATTCGCCAATTCTTTAGATTATTTAGATGCCTCTACTCAAATATCTATTGCTGAAGAAATATACAAAGGAATTAGAGAATTTTTAGATAAAGCTGATGATCAAGAAAAACAACGATTTGTTGTTGCCTTACAAACATCAGTAGGATTAGATGAGTTTTTTCCTCAACTAAAACTAATTTCTACTGCTAGAAAAATAGGAGTTCAACTAGATGAATTAGTAGGAGCATATCTCACATTGGGGTCAATGTATTCAGGACTAGAATATGCTCCAGAGCAACTAATAAAAATGCTAACTACTATTAAACAAGCAATACAAAACAGAAAAAAGCTATATAACTATTTCGGGCTAAAATATGTATTTGAAGGTATTTGGTCATCTTCTTTAGAAGTTATAGACTATGGACGTCAAATTCTTGAATTATTTCTTGACAAGTATTCTGAATCTTACTCTTTTCCTCCTGCTAGTTTAGGGATAGCTTTATTCCTAAAGCTGCTTGAAAATGATGCTAGTATCTTAGATTTAGCACCTAATTTGTTTACAACATTGCCACTAGATAAACTAATCACAGTAGACATATATCAACCACTAGATAATCCAATCAAAGGACGTATAGTAGAGATATATGAATTTTTTATTAAACTTGATGAAGAATATATTTCTCGATTTACATCATTGCTGACTCATAGCAATAAATTAGTTCGTGCTGGTAGTACATTGATTTTCAATGTAATAAGAGATTCACCTTATTTTTCAAGGGAAAAAGAAAGAAAATTGTTCTCAGATATTCCTATAGATTTCAGTTTAGGAATAGAATTTATTGACAAAGAAGATCCGAAAGATCGTCTAATCGGTATAACACTTCTATCTTTGTCAGATTATCCTATCCAAGAGAAGCAATATCAAAGTTTGATTTTGAATAATTTACAAAATCCAAAAACAGAAGCAGAAGAAGAAGCTTGGAATAAATTTCTAAAGGAAATTCCAATGGATTCCGAAAAACATTTGATGTGGCGTACATTTCTAGAAGAAATTTTGAGAAAACCTGCTGTTTATAGTAGTTCAGTATTAAGAATAGCAATGGAAAGATACCTTGAAATTGTTTGTAAAAGTTAAGTTTATAGCATTTCTAGTAAACTGCTGGATATCCCCCCTAACCCCCCTTGAAAAGGGTGGAACCGGAAGTCCCCCTTAGAAAGGGGGATTTAGGGGGATCATAATTGTTGTTATTTGTAAGCTAGAATCTTTTTACCCATAACCTATAGCTTCTAACTTCTGACTTCTGACTTCTGACTTCCTACTCCAACTCCCTTCGCCCCTCCAACGCTCGCGCCAAAGTCACCTCATCCGCATATTCTAAATCTCCTCCCATCGGCAAACCAAAAGCAATGCGCGTCACCTTTGTAAAAGGTCTCAACAACTGACCAATATATAAAGTAGTAGTCTCTCCTTCCACACTCGGACTAATAGCAATAATAACTTCCTGAATATTTCCCTGACTGACTCGCCGTACCAATGGTTGAATAGTCAACTGTTCAGGGCCAATACCATCCATCGGCGAAATGACTCCTCCCAGAACGTGATATTCACCTTTATATTCCCGTGTTTTTTCCAAAGCAATTAGATCGCGGGAGTCAGAGACCACACAAATAATTTCTTTGTCTCGTTGAGGGTTGCGACAAATTTCACAAATAGGTTCAGCAGATAAATGGAAACATTTCTGACATAAACCCACCTTTTTCCTCGCGTCAACCAAAGCTTGAGCCAAAGCTTGAATTTCCTCTTCCGGGCGCTTAATAATATGTAGCGCCAGACGTTGTGCTGTTTTCGGACCAACACCAGGCAAACGTTGTAATTGTTCAATTAATCGTGCTAAAGGTCGAGTATAAATTTTGAACTACCTCCAATTCAGTTATCAGTTATAGCAGGGAATAGGGAATAGGGAATAGGGAATAGGGAAAAGTATTAAGTCAATACTCTCCCGAAATGACTTGACTTTGAGCAACAAATAATTCTTGAATACCTAATTGTGCTAAATCTAAAATTTGATTCAGTTGAGTACGACTAAAACTACCTGCTTCTGCTGTTCCCTGAATTTCAATCAAAGCAGGTTTATTATTCATCACTACATTACAATCAATATCTGCTGCGACATCTTCTGTGTAATTCAAATCTAAATAAGGTTCCCCCTCCAATAACCCTACTGACACAGCAGCAACTTGATGCACAATAGGCGATCGCTCTAACTCCCCTTTTTCTACCAACTTATCAATAGCATTTGCCATCGCCACAAACCCCCCAGTAATAGAAGTAGTGCGAGTACCTGCGTCTGCTTGCAAAACATCAGCATCGACTATTATGGTGCGTTCCCCTAATAAATTCATATCTAGAGAAGCTCTCAAACTACGTCCGATCAACCTTTGAATTTCTTGAGTTCTCCCAGATAGTTTCATAAATTCTCGTTGTTGCCGTTGGGGAGTTGCACCAGGTAACATTCTATATTCGGCAGTTAACCAACCTTTACCTGTATCTGCTAAAAATTTTGGTACTCCTGGTTGAATAGTGACAGTACAAAGTACCTTAGTTTCGCCACATTTAGTTAAAACTGAACTAGTGGCAAATTTAGTGTAATCTAGCTCAAAACTTATAGGTCGTAATTGGTTTGATTTTCTACCATCAGGACGTTGCCAAGACATAATATTTTTAATGGATAATTGATAATGGATAATTGATAATTTATAATTGATAATTTATAATTACTTCTACTTAAAACAGAAATAATTGAAGCAAGTGGGGAAATCTTATTTCTTTTTTCTTTCTAAAAGGAGAGGCTTTAAGCCTAAATTCAATTAATTATCAATTGGTACAATTTAGATAATCTAAAAATTGAATATTAACAGATAATTTTTAATTACTGAGAATTAAATTTCTCTAATATTTGTTGTTGAACTTGGGTTACTGATTTTTCCCCATCAATAGTAAGTAATGTTTTGCGATATTGATAATATTCTAAAATTGGAAAAGTACGCTCATAAAATAAATTTACCCGACGCTGCATAATTTCTGGATTATCATCAGTACGCCCTCGCTCTAAACATCGATTCATAAATTTTTCCTCAGATACTTTTAAATAAATTGCCCAATTTAATTTTTGCCCCAAGTCATCTAACAAAAAGTGTAATTCCTCTGCTTGAAAAGCTGTTCTAGGATAACCATCCATTAACCAACCCTCACTAACATCAGACTCTAAAAGTCGTTGACGCACAAACTGAATCATTGTCCGGTCTGGTACCAAATCTCCCTTTTCCACATAAGGTTTTGCCACTTGGCCTAATTTTGTTTGAGTAGCGATCGCCTCTCTGAGTATATCGCCAATAGAAATCAAAGGAATCTGTAGATACTGACATAGTAATTCTGCTTGAGTTCCTTTTCCCGCACCTGGACCACCTAAAATTATTAGTCTTATCACAATGTATAATAAACGTTTCTATATATATATCTTTTGACATACTCCCGACATCAAGCTGCGCTATGATGCGGGATTCTCATCATTGATGATTCTACGCTCACAAAGATGACTTAGATCGGCAATATTGCTATCACCAAACCAGAGGTCGGACTCTCCCGTAGCTTTTGGGTTTCCCCCAGGTTCCGAGTGCCCCTCGGTACTGTTGACTATGGCTCCTAACATTTCTAAACCTTTAGCCAAAATGTTCCTTGCTGCATTGTGGTCTCTATCAGCAATATAGCCACAATGTGGACATTTGTGAGTCCTAACAGACAAAGATTTCTTCACAGTTTGACCACAATTTGAACAATTTTGGCTGGTGAAATGTGGAGGTACTGCTATGCAAGCAATTCCGTGCAACTTGGCATAATATTCAAGCCAAGTTGTGAACTGATACCAGCTTGCATCAGATATGGATTTTGCTAGATGATGGTTTTTAACTAAATTAGCAATCTTCAAATCTTCATAAACTACCAAATCGTTAGATTGGATTAACGCCCGTGCAGTCTTTATTGCATGGTCTTTACGCTGTCTACTGATTTTGAGATGCTCCCTAGCTAATTGCTTTCTGGCTTTGTGGTAGTTATTTGACTGAGGTTTCTTACCCTTTTCATGGCGACGTGATACTCTTCGTTGTAGCTTTTTTAGTCGTTTTTCCGACTTCCTCAAATATTTAGGATTATCTACAGCTTTACCATTACTATCAGTATAGAAAGCATTTAAACCTAAGTCTATTCCTACCACATTGGCTTCAAAATTATGAGTTTCTTTTCTCTCTACATTTACTAGAAATTGACAATAATAACCATCAGCACGTCTAACAACTCTTACACGACTTATTTGTTGTTCTGAATACCAGACTAAATCACGGCTAGTCCATAGTTCAAATACACCAGCTTTAAAACCATCTTTAAACTCAATTTTCTTTCTGTCTGAAGATAGTTTATAACCTGTTGTTTTGTACTCTACTGAACGAGTTAATTTCTTGAATTTTGGATATCCTTTTTTACCTGGTAATTTTTGTCTACAATTTTTGTAGAATCGCTGTATTGATTGCCATGCTCTATCGGCTGATGCTTGTCTGGCTTGAGAGTTTAACTTTTTCACCCAAGGAAAATTACTATCCTTTGCTAGTTGTGAACAAAGTTTTTGTAAGTCATTGCGTTTGACATCTTTATTATCCATCCAATAACGCAAACAACTGTTTCTGATGAATTGACCTGTGAGAATCATTTCATCTAAAGCTTTATACTGATATGAAAAGCCTTTTAATTTGGCCTCAATTACTAGCAAAGTATAATTAATTCCTTGACTACATTTACTATTATAACTAAATTTACCCAAAATTTATACTGGATAAACTATTAATATTTGTATATAATTATGACATCGTTTGCGGAGCATGACCTAGGAAATCATAATTATATACTCACCATTCATTGAGGCACGCGCATCAAAGATTATAGTGCTGGCCATAAGAGTGATTTTAGGTAATCCCAAAAAGATTTGGGAGAAAATCAGTTTTTATTAATCTTCTCCACCCTTCCCAAACTCCCCACCCTATCCCAAACTCCCCAAACTCCCCACCCTATCCCAAACTCCCCAAACTCCCCACACTCTACTCCCTCAAACTTGGACATACATATAGTGTTAAATTTGCCCTATAATCAAAAAAAGCACTATATATTGTAAAATGAATATTTTCCTACGGCAAGCTTTCAGTCCAGCTTAGTAGTTGGAAAAATCAGTATAGTACCAAAAATAGATTTCTCAATTTTAATTTTCATAATGGTTGCACAATTACAAACCCCTGCTCTAAACGTCCCTAGTGATTTACCTTATACTATTCCTGGTCTAGTGCAGGTATTCACAAGTGGTCAACGTAATTTCTTTACTGATGTTATGGCTCAAGCTTTGAGGATAGCTGGCCAAGGTACATCTGTATTGATTGTACAATTTCTCAAAGGGGGGCTTAAGCAAGGACATGATAAACCAACGCAATTAGGGCAAAATCTTGATTGGGTTCGCTGTGGTGTTCCTGGTTGTATTGATACGTCGGATATAGATGAAAGCCAGAAAAATTCACTACTTGATTTGTGGCGCTATACTCAAGCAGTCCTAGCTGAAGGGAGATATGAGTTAGTAGTTCTTGATGAACTGAGCTTGGCAGTTAATTTTGGTTTAATTCCTGAGAGTGAGGTATTAGATTTTCTAGAAAAGCGCCCTCATAATTTAGATGTAATTTTGACTGGACCAAATATGCCTGAAGAAATTTTGCAGATGGCAGACCAAATTACAGAAATTCGTCGCAGTCATAGACCATAACGAAGTTAGAAGTCAGAAGTCAGAAGTCAGAAGCGAGTGTGTAATTCTGAGGTTTCCTACGGGGCGTATAAAGTGCGGAAGTAATTCCGCACACAGCCCCTCCAGAATGTAAGACACACTCAAGACAGTTGTTTTTGTAATGGGGATTAGAGCAACGCTCCAAATATATTTAGCCTTAAAAGGTGAGGTTGAGCGACCCAATTATTTTGATAACTCAAAAGGAAGTAGGAATTATCAATAAATTTTCCCTAATTTAATTCCGTAGGGGTTTGATTACCAAACCCTCTCTAGACTTCTATAAAAAAATGTTCAGGTTATTTTTAGAAGACTACTAAATTAAAATCACAATAATTAAAAGGTGGCGATCGCTACTAAATATGCCACAAGAAACTTTTTAGGTAACAACAGAAATTTTAAGTCGAAAAATTTGAGTAGAAATAATAAAATGATAAGATAAGTTGATTATTGATGTAAATTTAACGAAAAATGACTCAGATTATTTTAGGAAAACTCAAGCCTTATATAATAGATAGATTAAAAAGTTTAGCTGACAAAAATAATCGTAGTTTGGAAGAAGAAATAACAGAAATCTTGGAGCAAGCTTTAGAAACTGAAATGGAAATTAAGCCGAAATACGAAGGATGGCAACCGGGATTTTTTGAAGAGGTTATAGGAGGTTGGACGGGTGAACCTTTAGTGCGAGAACCTCAACCAGAATATCATTCAACAATTAATAATTAATAATTAATAATTATCTATATCGTAGCATTAATAATTAATAAGAGAGTATCTGTCTAGACATCAGCTCTTCAATTATTCATTACAAAGTAAGGTTTTAATCTGAATTATTTAATTATTTATTAT
>JBCDJM010000221.1:0-12899 GCA_038747755.1 Cyanobacteria bacterium P01_H01_bin.35 | reverse complement strand
ATTAATTACCAGGTAAGAGTCGGGAGGTAGGGACGTTTTGCTGAAGCAGAGCTTCCGCTTTATATTTCGGCTGTCGCCGACATACGTTTGCGTTAGCGCAGCTCCTCTGTAAGAGGCAGCATTCCGAAACGGAAAGTTGTGCGCCAGCAAAACGCTATGCGACATGGAAAGCGGAGCATTCCGGAACGGAAAACGCATTAATGCTCAAGCAACTTCCGTACAGAGTCGGGATAAAAGGTAATTTAGAGGAGGTAGGAGTAAGAATTTTCCCTTAATTTTTCTGCCATAGTTAGCCTTTAATGCTCAATTTTTGAACTACCAGAGACCTAAAAGCTTGCACTGTTTAAGGGAATAAAAAGGTTAATTTTTTTATCTGTAAAGGCTTTAATATTTAATCAGCAAGCCCTATTTAAAATCACCGTCACTTTAGTCAAGGGGGTAGTCAATTTTCGACTTGCACTTCCATATTTATAAACATCTAACAATCAGGCTAATCTTTACCATTATCCCTGAAAAACTTAAGGTAATGTGCAATCTCAAGTTGATTTTTTATTAATTATTATCTATATTGAACAATAAAAAAAATACAATTTTCTATAAATTTTACCAAATAATTAAGGTTTAAAGTTTTTCCTTAGTTGTAGCATGGCTTGTACTTTAGCCTTTAGGAATAAAAAATAAAAAAATTGCTTTTAGCTAATCGTCTTTTTTTTGAACAATAGATAATTATTAATTATTAGTTATTAACCCCTATACTCCATAAAATAGAAGTACAGATAGCAATTAACTTATGCTGGAACAACAACTAATACTTCAGACTTTTGTTTACGAAGACCTAACCAATCTCCGTAAGACTTAGATAACTGAGAACGATTCAATAGCATTGATTCTAGATCGGGCATTTCTTCCCGACAATGGGGACAATACCAGTAAATACGATTATGACGTACATGGCGAAGTAATGTTGTAGAGCAGCAAGGACAAGTATGCATAATATACCTCTTTATTTAATAAATAAATTAAAACTTCCAACAACTAACCTCTAACAAATAACTGATGATTTTAGATGAGGAATTAAAATCAGATTAAATGAGTTAATACCTATAACCTATCTATCTGAATCAGAAAAAAAATCGCCAAAATTGTCTTAAAAAAAGTTCAAAAAATGTTACGTTAATTAACTGAGACCTTGGCTATCTGGTGAGTAAAGCTTGTAAAAACAGAATAGGCCAGATACTATTAGTAGTTGAATAAGCCATGGAGCACAAGCAAAACCCCAGAAGAAACAGATTAATCCGGTTAATACAGCTAAAACGAAGGATATATCTTCAGATGTGTGGTTATAAATCAATACGGCGGTTGCAGAAAAACTTAATAGAATGATATAAACTGACTCCATTTCCTACCTCCAAAGAAAAAAATTATATATCAGTCTTAGGGCAAGTTGTTCACCTTATAAATTAAAACTAATCGACAAATATGAAGAACTTGTGAAGGTTGGGGAATTTGTCACAAAAGTTGACACTTCAATTTACATTTAGATAATTGTGAAGCTATTTGGGATTTTAATCCTTTAGTTTGTGAAGATAAGTAAAAAAATATAAGCTTAAAATATTTGCCCATTTGGAACTATCGATGGGTTTCTATTTGGGACCAAGTGCTAAACCATCAAGATTTGTCTTGAAATTCATCCCGATTTCAAAAATGAAGTAACTATTATAACCTGTTTGTTCAATGAAAGTTAAATCCTTGTTTAGAGTTGGTTATACCTTATTAAAACAAAGATTATTACAAATAATATTATATCTCCTTGAATAATTACGGTTGAATATTTTAATTTACTAACATCAAAAATATCATATAAAATTGTAATTTGTTATTGAGTTTATTCAGTTTAAAGTCTGAGTAATTTCCCTAGGGTAGAGATATTTTTTGATTACAAATAAAATTATCAAAGTTCAGTAATATTACTATTGAAGGTTTGGTTTTTAATCTATATGATGATATTAGAACATCTGAGATGACTATAAAAGTCATTAATTATAGATGTAAGCTTTAGATTTATCCAAAAATATTTAAATCTCAATTAACTTATCAACCATGAAAGATCAATTAACTCAAACTAATGTAGCAAGACTTCTAGGAGTATCTTTTCAGAGGGTTCATACTCTCAGAATTAGGAATCGAATTAATTTTTTCTGGGATGTTAACTTAAAGTCTTGGGTAACATCACAAGAGCATCTTCAGAAATATCTAAATCAAAGAGGAAAAAGAGTAGCTGTCTCAAGTTCTAAATAATCATTATGTATTTAACTTAATTTAATTTGAAAATAGGGTATTCAAATGTAAGCATCCAACTATTAGCAGTCAGGAATTAGCAAGAAAAACCTGCGCTTAAGGACGGAGTGTAAATAAATATAGACTTTAAGCTCAAGGGTGCTACCTGTTGTTATTAGATTTTTCTGGCTCCATTAATAAAGCTTTCCTATACGCACTAAAAGCAATAGCTGATAGCTGATGGCTGAATGCTTACATTGAAATAGCGCCCTATTATAGCTTTATATCAAAATTTAGCCCATGCAACATTATTTTTTCAATCTCATCTAAGAGATTGAATGTATCAGGAAAGATAAAAATGAGATAGGGAACAGAGAACACTTAACTGGGAATAGGGAACAGGGAGAAATAAATCAACACAACTATTTCTCACTTCAAAATCTAGGAATATATTTACCTAATATCTCTCTATAGCAGTCCTATTTTATTTGTGTATAAAAAGCTCACTGCTTTTAGGGAACATGGGGGGAGTTTCAAGTTTTTTATCTACTTTTTGATTTGTCACGACCTATTTAGGATTGCTATATATACTAGATTTCAATTATTTCAAGTATTACCAATTTTGGATTTTGGTAACTATTCATTATTTTAATACTTATTTAACCGAATTATTCATTATTAATAATTAAATAATTCTGGTTTAAAGCCTCCCCCTTTTAAGGGGAAAATAAAGAAATAATATTTCCCGATCTTCAATTCCGTAACGGTTTTAACCAGAGGTAATTATCAATTATCCATTATCAATTACAGTGCTTTTCAGTTGAGTAAACCACAAAAATGTTGTAGGAGTAATGAGTAAGGAGTAATGAGGTAGAGACGTGTTGCTAACGCAAAGCGAAACGCTATGCGACATGGAAAGCGCAGCATTCCCTATACGAAAACGCATTAATGCTCAAGCAAAGTCTGTAGGTCCTAATGAGTAAGGAGTCAGTATGATTGTGGTTTATTCATCATTAAACCGCTGTAATGAAAAACAGTATCTAATTTATCTAGATAATTTCAGAGTGTATCTTTGAGGATTCTAGATTTTTTTTATATTTCAAATAACTCCAAATAAATCCGATTATTAAAGGGAACCATAACCAATATCTTTCCATTGGACTTAAAAGCCAACTGTTATCTCCTAAACTTTGTCTGTATGTCAAAATAAAATAAATAAATGTTGATAGACTTACCCATTTTATACCTAAATTTCTAGTTGCTACAGCAAAAGGAATGAACCAGGTAAAATACCAAGCATGAACTATTGGAGATAAAATTAATAATAGAAAAAAATAAGACTCAGCAAAGTTAACAAATCTATGACTATTCCAAATTAAAATTCCAACTCCTAAACCCAGTGGAATCCCATAAATCCAATTATATTTTGTTGATTCTTCCCAAATTAAGCTAACTAAATAAGGAATAAATTCAGCACTACGACCTTTAACAACAAAATTTGAACTGGTAGGAATAAGTGAACATTTTCCAGGTTCACAAAAATTCATAGCAGCAATGCACATTGGCAATAAGCCAATTAATAATATCAAACCTACTTGTTTTATTTTATGATGCAAAATATTCCAAGTTAATTTGGTAAAGCCTAATCTTAATTCCTGTTCTCTGTTTGCTGAAATTATAGTTCCATTTAATTCATTAATTTGCGAAATATTATCGCTGTTAGGCTCATTTATATCTAATATTTTTTGCCAAACTATAAAGCATAAAATTGGTAATGACATCCATTTAATCGCGACACTTATACCAATTAAAAAACTACTCCAATACCAACGATAATTATCAAAAGCTAACCATGCTGCTACTAATGGCAAAATAAACCAACTGTCATAATGAGCGCCTCCAGCAAAAGAGTAAATAATTAGAGGATTCCAAGCATATATTAAAATTTTTTCTAGGCTAAATTTTCTACTTAATAGCCAACAAATTCCTAAGTCAGCCAAGATAAAAGCTAACTTAAATATTAATACTGACGGGTTAATTGCTGCTAAAACCCGAAATCCTAATTGACTTAAAGGTGGATAAATAGCAGAAGTATCAGGATGATTAATTAATGACCACCATTCTGTTCGATAGGGAATTAATTCTACAGCATTTGGAGCTAAATTATAAGGACTAAAACCCAAATTTTGAATATAACCTTCCCACAAATAACGCCAAATATCATTTCCTGGTTCCATGGGAATTAATATTAGTCTAGCTAGGATAGTAATACTCCAAAACCAGGCATAATTAATTGATTTTATTGTCCAGGAAATTATAAATCCTAAGCTCATTATACTAATAGCAATCCAAAATTTTATTACTGTAGCAGGTTCCTGAAAATCACCATAGGGAATGATTATAATTGCTCCTCCGAGTATCAAAATTGAACTGAGAAATAACGGCATATTTTCACCAATAATTGGATTTATTTGTGCTTTTTCCATTTGTTGATATTTGGCTGTATTTTTATAATTTTTTACACAGGTATGCAAATTTTTACTATAAGAAAATTTATCGATAGATAGTTACATTATAATAGTAAGCATTCATATCAAATCCGTTGGCTTCGGAGTATTATAAGAAACCTGGTTTATGGGAGATAGATGTCAGTTATAGTGGGCATTTTATATAAACCCGGTTTCTACGCTTTTTTACACCGATACTACCGGATTTGATATCAGCCGTCAGCTATCAACTATCAACTATTAGCTATTAAAAAATTCTCTTTGAAGAAAGAATCACAGTTAAAAGATTCAGCTAAAATTAAATGTTACATTCATTGTACATCAGCTAATATTCCTAATTAATTAGTTGGTGCTGGATTACCTACCGAAAAGCTTTTTGTGTAGCATTCCGTAGGAAAAGCTAACCGCTAATATAGAATCCAAATAATTAGTTATTGTATTACTGAGGAGTAAGGAGGTAGGGACGTTTTGCTAACGCAGAGCTTCCGCTTTATATGTAGGCGACAGCCGAAATACCTTTGCGTTAGCGCAGCTCCTCTGTAAGAGGCAGCATTCCGGAACGGAAAGTTGTGCGCCAGCAAAACACTGCGTGACATGGAAAGCGCAGCATTCCGGAACGGAAAACGCATTAATGCTCAAGCAACGTCCGTACGGAATAAGGAGTAAGAAAGGATTATGGAGCATGAATTTTTCAATTAGTATTCATGCTTAACATCTGTATTAAGATGAAGTAATGAGTGCGATTACTGTATAACCGGATTTTATATAATACAAGTTTGATAAATTTTGGCTACAAATATTTGGGTTATCGCTTAAGAGTCAGGAGTCATAATAAATAGTTGGAATATTATTTATTGGCATGAATATCCCTTTTGAATCAAATAAAAATCTGATTGAAATAATTTAATTAACCTGGTTATTTGCAACATTTTTTTAAAATTTGTACAAGACCTTAATGCTTATGTAGAATGAGTAAAAAACTGTTAAGAGGTTTGTTGCAGAGCATAGAATTATCGATGAAATTACGCCATTTACAAAAAAACAATTTTTTTTCAACTTAGGGAACTATCTTTAGTTAATTATGAGGCATTTTTTTCTACAAAATAAATATTCTGAATTTATACTTACTGACCGAAAAATTTGGGTCTCAAGCCTCCCCTTTTAAGGGGATAAAAAAAAGAATATTCCCTATTTCAAGCCTCCTGCTTCAGCAGGAGGTACTGATAACTGATAACTGATAACTGATAACTGATAACTGAAATGACCCCTATCAATCGAATATTTTTTTCAGCAACTATCAAAATAATTGATTCTTAAACTCTGCCTTTTAAAGGGAAATATTTTTGGATGGTTACTCAAAATCTCCGTTACAAAAACAAATTTTTACTTTTGAAAATTGATAACTGAAATGATGAAGTTTCTCCGCAGGAAGCTAACTATTAACTTATAACCGAAATGACTTTGTTAAATCTCTCTAGGCTTTCTAAATTTGTTGATATTAAGCTGGAATTTTATAATTTTCCACAGACGTTTTATATATAATTTTCCCAGAGTTCCGAGAATAATAGTTCCAGCTTGAAAGCTACCTTTTACAGTACCTGATATTTTTGAACGCCCACCTTGACGAGGACGATAACCAACTGGAATTTCACTTATTTTTAAACCACATTCTATGGCTCTAGCTTGCATTTCTACAGTCCAACCAAAACCTCGATCGCGCATTCTTATTCTTTCTAAACTAGACTTCCGAATTAAACGTAATGGCCCTAAATCTTGATACCAATATCCCCATCCTAAACCTATTAGAAAAGTAGCTAATTTATTCCCAAAATTTTGTACAGGAGTCATGGCATATCTACCTGCTTTAGTAGCACGGCGATTGCCTAAAATTAAATTATATTTATTAGTAGCAGATAAAAATTTTGGTAGTTGCTTTAAATCATCACTACCATCCCCATCACAAAATAAAATCCAATCACAATTTAAAGGTATATGTTGAATTCCATGCCAACAAGCTCTACCATAACCTGCTATGGGTTCTCGGATAACTTCTGCACCTGCATTGATAGATTTTTCTACACTGTTATCTGTACTACCATTATCAACTACCATTATTTTTGTTAGTCCGTAAAATTGTAATGATTTAATTACATTTGTAATGGTAGATTCTTCATTCAAAACAGGAATAATTACGAATATTTTATCTAAAAGCATTTGTTTTATTTTTTTTAAAATAATTAAACATCGAAGGAAAAGTCAGGAAATATCAAAAGCTTAAAATTCAGAAAATATAATATTTTTCCTTCTCCCTTCTTCCTTACTTCCTTTTAATTAAAAATTGGAATTTTATACACAATATACATCGGGTGATAATCACAAATTCAATCAATTATCGCGTAAAAATAATCAATTATTTCCCCCTACTCCCTACTCCCTATTTTGAACATTCAAAGACCAATCATAGTTAGAATATTTCACTTTATAACCACCATTTGCTAAAAATTTTTGAGCATCAGAATTTACATATTGACGAGCATAATTTACGATAGATGTCTCTGTTTTATTCAAACCATCAATATTCTCATTTTGACCATAAGTTTTCTCAAAATCTTGACCGAACCATTTAAAAATTGAAGAGAAATAAACAGCATTATTTTGACTGTCTATACGGAAGCCTTGACTATTTCCTAGAAAATTTTTAGCTTGATCGTCTAGTTGTTTTTCTAGTTGTTTACTCGTGTAAGCTTCTCGTCTAAGTTGAGGGCAACTTATTGCCGCACAAACTAAAGCAACATGAATTCCTGGCTCATTAAATTCTTTCCGTAAAACTTGATGTTCAATATGGTCTAATGTCATTTTTTCCCCAGCAACATCGAATTTTCTAATCTTCCAAACACCAGGTATTCTTCTAATACTTTTAGTGGGATAATTATCAATAATAGATTCTAAAGTCAAAGAGTTATAAGCATTAATTAAGAAAGCAATTTTTTCTGAATCTGTCCAAGAATTATAAGTGCTTGGACTAACAGCTCCAATAGCAGCATTAAAATCATCCAGTTGCTGTCGATTTTCTTTTAATTTCTTGTAGTCAACTAATCCTTGAGGGTTGACATACTTTCTTAAAATTGAGTTGTAGGTTTGATAATTAAATGGTTGGGCTGAGGCAGTAGATACTTGTATTTGTTGAGTTTGTTCTGCTGTATTTATAGAATTATTGAATCCACCACAGCTAGTTAATATTAGAAGTATGGGAAATAAAAATAATAATTTCTTGAGTTGATTTTTCATAAACTATTTTTGCCATGAATAGTAGTTTTACTATTTATCTATGAAAAACTAAGGGCATGAGTAAGTTGTGAGATTTAGCTTAATTTTAACTGAAAAATAGAGATTTATCTTTGGAGCGGGTGTTGAAAATCTCTAGTCAAATTATTATATCAAATCCTGTTAAACAGCTATAGATTGCTTAAGTCAAGAGGAGTCAGGAGTCGCAGAGGCGAATGGCCATTAGCTACGCACAACTTTCCTACGGAATGCTCCGCAAATGTTAAGGCCCGTACAGAATTCAGGAAGAGAGAGAATTACTTTGATGAGCGCAATTATGACGATTGGAGATTTTTTTATGTCCAATCAAGCTGATTTGATATTACAGCCTATTTCATATAAGTATGTTCAACAATTAATAATTAATAATTACTTCTTCTGTAATAGAAGGATTGAGCTAAAGGAAATTTTTTTCTTCTCTTGGTTGATGAATGGAGAGGCTTTATACCTGAAGAGTTAGGTACAGTGATTTTATTAGATTTACTAAACAAAAATCAAACCTTAATTTCATACTTCAAAAACTATCTGAAAAGCTACTGCTACTGTAATTCATATAATCTATTATCAAGTATCTTACTAAACTCAACTTAGTATGAATATTACTGTTGACTTTTGATTGCTTTAAGGGATTTAGGTGGCGATCGCTCCTCAAATAAAAAAGTAAGCGATCGCCAATTTTAAAATCCCTAATTAAAAGGAATTTATGGATAAATTTAATCTACCCTTTCTAATTGCCAGAGAAGTTAAACTAAGCAATTCCATCACCAGAACTACTCGTCTTCAAAACCGGACGTGAGACTTTCACCTCATCCGGCTCCTCAGTGATTAAGCTCTCAATAAAAGAGTACCTCTACTGCTATTATTAACAGTTTTTACATCGTAGTAATGTTGATAAATTACAGCCAGCACTTTGTCTTTTCAGTTATCAGTTATCAGTTATCAGTATCTCTAGTTAAAACAATAGGCTGGAAATACTGAAGTTTATTTTTTTTCCTCCCCTTAAAAAATGAGGCTATTAACCTTATTTTTTGTCAGGGTGGTTAGGACATTCTTACCTCTCTAAATAAAATTTAGTCACAGCAAGAATGTATGGGCGAATAACCACTCATCCTACTGAATACTGACTTATGACTTCTTCTTTGCTCCAATTAATCCAATCTGTATGTCTTAATAATCTAACTTGACTACCATTTTTGCCAATACCAGAAAATTCCCTTTTGTTTTCCCCAATAGTTTGCCAATATTTTTGACAAATCCAACCATTATTTTTATTAGGGTGTCTTCTTTTTGCCCAACTCCAGAGTTTTTGGAATATTAAATTATCCAAATCGTGGAAGGTTTTTTTACTCACAAATTTCGAGTAATAATTTACCCAATTTTTAACAATAGAGTTGAGTTTCCCTATCAAGGCAGCTTGTGGGGCAGACTTATGTTTATCTATCACCTCAGCCACTTGAAAATAATGACTCCTAATACT
The DNA here is from genome assembly GCA_038747755.1 of Cyanobacteria bacterium P01_H01_bin.35. Taxonomy (GTDB): domain Bacteria; phylum Cyanobacteriota; class Cyanobacteriia; order Cyanobacteriales; family Microcoleaceae; genus Trichodesmium. The sequence continues at coordinate 3,314 of JBCDJM010000221.1, read as the reverse complement.
CTCCGCACTTGGTTTAATTTTGGTTTGAAAACCTAACTTACTTTGGTTTTTACTCACCTGATATTGTCTGATATTAAATCCCAAGAAATCAAATCCAGGTTTTTCTTCACCACACTTATGTAGTGTGTGAAAAATTCTGATTTGACTAGGTTTTAATTCCAGAAATAATTCCGATAAAAATTCTGTAATTACATCTTGGCATTTTTGAACTACCTCAATATCTTCGTGAGCTACTACCAAGTTACCTCCATAACGAATCAAACTTAAACCTTGACATTTATTATGAAGTGTTTCAGCGTAAAGTTTGATTTGTTCTTCTATATTATGGAAAGCTATATTTGCCAGTAGTGGAAAAATGAATTCCTTTCTTAGGAAAAACTCTTTCCCATCCATCAAACCATTCCTTAACCAAACTTGGATTTGTTTGCGTAAAGTAGGATAGACATCTAATTTTTTAAATAGTCTTTCATAGTCAAGACACTCGAAGCATTTAGTTATGTCAGCTTTAAGTACATATTTAGGTTGAAACTTAACACAATCAACAATTGCTTCTATAGCATCCTGACATGATTCCCCTTGTATAAACCTATAAAAATAAGGTTCAAACTTGGCTTCCCATTGGTTTTCTAGAGACATCTTGACAAGTATTTGCAAGGCACAGTCTTGAATAGTGCTTCTTATGGATTTAACTTTGCTATTTAGTTTTAATCCTTTAGCCAAGGCAAAACATTTTTCTGGAGACAATGACTTAACACCGCCAAATCCTGCTGTTTTCTCACCCTGCTTACTTTGACTAACCCTACGCACTGCCAATAACCTGCCATACCAGGAATTTATCAAGGTTTTTTGGAGCTTACGAACTGCAATAACATCACCACGTTGAGAGGCTCTGTAGATTCTTTTCCGTAACTTGAAGACTCGACGCTCAACTTTTAACCAGTTAATCTCCCGCCACTCCTTCCATTCCCCCGTAGTCTTTAAACTCGTATTAGACATCTATATTACTTACTCAAACTCTACATTCCAAATCACCGTGTGTCCGTCTGCATATCCCATTAAATTAACTAAGGGCCTTTGCTTCTGACACAATCCCTCCCAATCAAACATACGGTTAGCACCTACTTTTCAGTTATCAGTTATCAGTTATCAGTTATCAGTTATCAAGTATTACTCTGAAACAAAGAGTTGTCCCACTTGCAAAAGCTTAAGCATCTCTCTGTCCCACTTGCAAAAGCTTAGGCATCTCTCAAATATAGTCCGTGCTGGGAATGTACGGGCGAATCACCATTCCTCCCTACTGACTTCTGACTTCTGACTCCTGACTCCTTCTACTAATAATTCAAGAGTTTTTCATGGGTTACTTCGTTCCAAATAACCTTATTTATATACCTTTAGGATGATGCTTTACGCCGGGTTTACGGGAAGTGCTTGTTAGTCGAACCAAATCTCGCTAACTCCCTATCCTTTGCCTTTTGGCTCCAGTGTCACAGCTTTTTTCACTGGTTGAACGTAACGACGCTTCACTCACATCTTCGCACTATAGCTATCCAATGGGTATTTTGCTCGATGGGAACCAACTTAAGCTGCCAGTTTTACCACCTTTTCACCCCGCTTTACGGATTGATGGCTAGTCGCTACCGTAGGGGTGATGCTGTCAACCCTGCACCTGGGCGGAAGGAATCTCACCTCCAAGATCATTTAGTTATAAGGCTAATGGCCCTACTCTGCTCACATTTTGGCACTATAGCACTACCTGCAAGTCAAAATTCAAAATTCAAAATTCAAAAGTAATCTCTGACTAAGTTTGAGCATTTATAAATGTCCTAACCTATTTTCGTAGTGCTACATGACCTTAACTTTTAGCAGAAACGAATCGCACTTTGGTTCCCTTCACGACGGACTCTGGATACAACCCAGTTGCGCCATACCCAATGATCTCCACGGCTAGTAACTGCACTGGCGTTGATGTCCATTAAATCTGCCAGCTCAGAGCTAGTGATTAGATAGCCTTTACTGGCCACTTCATCAGCTATGTGTAAGGTTTCAATTAAGTTGCGCAGTTGCCCAACTCTCTGCTCCCTAGGCATATTTTCGACTAATTCGTTAGTTGTGTCATTCATGGTAATTTTCAGATTATTTTGTCAGATACTACGGATTATGATTCTATCGTTTTATCATAAATATTGGTTAGTTGCTTAATTACTTTCGTATATTCTGGGCTAGCTCTGGTTTAGAATTGCCGTTAGAAGTGAAAGATTGTTTTATCCTCAGACATTTTTTTAAGCTTAAGAGCGGTGAGGATAGAGTATAAAATTATGTCTATAAATGTAAGATGATTGTTCCTTTAAATTTATAAATACTGAGGTGAGTAGTATGGATTTTTCTTTCTATATATCCCACAGAACTTTCTTTTGCTGTAAGTATCTCCACATTTTTAAATCTATCCGATTTTGTACATATTCTCTACAGGTGTTGATAGTAAAAGGATGGTTGCCGTTTATTTCTTAAGTTTTGCTAACTACAGCTAAAATGTTTGATTTAGATGAGGACTGCTTTCAACAACTTTGTTGAAAAAAGTATACTTACACTACAATCATCTGCAAAACTATTCATTAAGATATTTCAGATCTACCACTATACCTACTATATAGTCGTAAATTTAATATGACAATATTTTATAATATTTACATTACTTTTGTAGCTTACTGAGATGAAATCTTCTGTAATTTAGGGTTTGCTGAAAAAAAGCAGAGTGTGAGGAGGGTGCGGAGCAAGAATCTTGTCTGCTTAAAATGCTAACTTTTTCTAGCTCTAGGAACTAAAAACTAGGTAATTTTTTCAACCCAAAAAAAGCTTTAGTCTTTAATCTGTCAATTCTTTGAGATTTATCAGCAAGCCCTAATTTAGAGCAGTTTTAATTGAGGTAGATTACACAGACAGGTAAGAAACAAAACAAATATAGCCGATAAGTAAATTTCAAAATAATTGTCCACCTACTTTTTAAACAGTTAAAAGTTTAATATTTTACTAATGATTTAGGATTGCTATATGAGCTAAAATAACAAAAATCTAGTTACATAGCAGAAATTTCGTAGCAATTTTGCCAACAATAATTTGTGCCACATATTTTACTGATAAATTAGGGAAACTATGGTGAAAATCCGAGGCTGTGCGGCAACTGTAAATCAATTAAAATAGTTCATTAATGGATCATTGATAATTACCTCTCTCTTTTAGTTATAGGATTGACTAAAAGGAAAAAAAATAAAATTTTTCCCCTTGAAAGAGGAGGGTTTTCACCTTAATTATTTAAT
>JBCDJM010000220.1:0-13027 GCA_038747755.1 Cyanobacteria bacterium P01_H01_bin.35 | reverse complement strand
GCGCTAGAGTTCATCGAACTTTAGAGTGTTTCTATCCCCTATCTATAATTTAGGGAATTACCAAATCGAAGCTTATCTCTAACTTCAGGGAAAGTATCATATCTAGTAAGTAACTAAAAACTATAGCGCTAGAGTTCATCTCAACTTTTACCAGAGTCAAACCTATAAATGAAAAATACACCTTATGGGATACTGCTGATAGTGGATTAAGTCAAAAATTAAGATTTAATTTTTACTAAAATTTAGCCTTAATAGTAAAAGAGTAATCCCCACCAGGTTCTAGTTGATAATCCCACTTTTCTAGAAACCTACCCAAAGGTTCTTGAATTAGGGCACGTCCTTGAGAAGGTTGAATAGAAAGAGTTTTTCCCTGTCTAAAACGCCATTTAAAATACCAACCAAAAGCACCGGCACTAACCTCTCCTTCAATAGTGCCTTGTTGCCAAGAGTGGTAAGTTACTCTGACATAAGCAGTAGTTTGTGGTAAACCCTTAGAACTCATTAATAGTTATCAAGCCAATCTTTCACTCACTCAAAAATTATTTCTACTGGACTGACACAGCTTAAGTCTTTACATTAGCGCTGGTTCATTTGATTAAATATTACCTATTAATTTGAACGTCGAACCAGGCTCCAAGATTTCAAAATTCTAGGTGTCACTACACTACAAATCTTCCTCAAAAGCCTTGAAAGTACTTTCTGAATCATCAATTAATTTTCTTCTAGAATAATAGTTCTACTGTTATAAAGACTCATCGCTTTTTCAATTCCTTGTTTAAGAGAAAGTTCTACTGCATCTACAACCAGTTCCAGAACTTGAGTCATTAATTTGTTTTCTGTAGAGCTAAACTTTCCTAAAACATGACTAATAGTTTTTGGGTCTCCACTCTCAGCAGTAACATTTTTGGGCTTACCAATACCTATTCGCAAACGAGGAAATTCTTGGGTTCCCAAATGAGCGATCGCCGACTTCATACCATTATGGCCACCTGCTGAACCTGACAAACGTAGTCGCAGTCGTCCCATGGGTAAATCCATATCATCATACACTATTAGCACAGAGGAAGGTGGTAGTTTATACCAATCTACCACTGCACGAATTGCTTGTCCCGACCTATTCATATAAGTTAAGGGTTTCAACAAGTAAATTTTTTCAGCTTTTGTGCTTCTACCTTCTCCGAATTCTGCTTTAAATTTACGATTTTCTGATAAAGAAATTTGCCATATATTAGCTAGATTATCAACTAGAGCAAATCCTATATTATGCCGAGTTTGATTATATTTTGGCTCTGGATTTCCCAAACCTATAATCAATTTAGGAATCACTAATTTTTCCCCTGGCGCAACCTCTTTCATTCCTTTAAAATTAAAAATTTTATCTCAAAACTATAATAATCTTTTAGATTGGCTCAGGTGATTTTATTTCTACTTTTACCGAATAATTAATAATTAATAATTATTAAATAATTCAGCTTTATTAGCCTCCCTTTTCAAATGGAAAAAAAGTGCTAGGATACTTCCTGATATTCAATCAACAAGGGTTTTAACCAGAGGTAATTATCCATTAATTAAAAATTAGCTTTTCTGAGATACATCTGTGGGAGAAGAAACATTTACGGCTTCTTTGGAATCTGATTCAGGTTGATATTTACTTGCTTGAGGTACTTCTTCTAACTGTTTTGATTCTCGTTTAAATTCATTTTCAAACTCTTTAGCTCCTGCCTTAAAACTATTTAGAGCCTGCCCTAAACTACGACCAATTTCTGGCAGTTTCTTCGGACCAAATATTAAAAGAGCTACTACCAGAATAACAATCATTTCTGGGAGACCAATACCAAATATATTCATCTTGTTTTTACTCCTAAAAATTTACTTGTAGTTGGCATAAAATCAATGTAAGAATTCAGCTATTAGCACTCAGTTCTTCCTTTCCTGCGGAATACTGTTTAAACGGAATGCTACGCAAACAGCTTTTTAATGAACAATGTAACTTGATAGACTATTAAGGTTAACTGATGGATTTTTACCGGATAATTAATTAATACAAATAATTATTTATTAATTCACCATGATTAGCCTCCCCTGTCAAGGGAAAAAAAAGAAATTTTTTCGTTATTGGTCAATTCTCTCGGTTTTAACCAGAGGTAATTATCCATTCTCCATTATCCATTAATCAACCATACTTTTAATTCTATGAAATCTCTAAATTACTCTTTCCTCTCTATAAAGGTAATTAAAGATGATAGCTGAGAGTTGAACGCTGAATGGTTAGAAACCAATATATAGGGCTGAAGAAATTCGAGTTAACTACATTTCTTAGCCCTACTAGCTAAACTTAATTTATTTAGTTAGACTTGCCCAGTCAACATCAACATTCTCTAACAACAAGGAAGAGTTGTAGATTTGTAAAATAATCAACAAGAACACAAAAAATAAGCCTATAAAAACGGCCATCAATAGTGTAGTTCCCCAACCAGGAGATACTTTACCATACTCTGAGTTTAAGGGTTTGAGGATGTCTCCTAATCCAGTTCTTTGTGACATGATTTTCGATTTTTACTATTTTCAGCAGAAAGTTTTAATGTTTTGTAATATTGTATATGTATAACACTCATAATTTTAATCAATTATATGGAACCTGCAACAGTTCTTAGTATTTCGATAGGTGTAATGGTTGTGGCCATTACTGGATTTTCTGTTTATACAGCTTTTGGGCCTCCATCAAAGGAGTTGGCCGATCCTTTTGAAGATCATGAAGATTAAGGCTTGATGGACAATATAAGGTAAGCTGTCATTTCAGTTATCAGTTATCAGTACCTCTAGGGGCTTGAAATATTGAATCTAATTTTTTGTTCATCCCCTGGAAGGGGTAGACTTGAGACCTGATTTTTGGGTTACAAATATACAGGGATATTCTAGATAGCTGACCTAAATTTAAATAGGTCCTAAAGGGGGATCACTTCACTTTATAGAGTTTTGCTAAAGCCGATTGAGTGAGTCAGTTTGAGCATATTAACAAAAAGCAGTTAAGATGATTTTCTAAACACTTTATAGTTTTAGTTTAATGGGCAACATATTTGGACATTTATTTCGGGTAACAACCTTCGGTGAATCCCACGGAGGAGGAGTAGGAGTTGTAATTGATGGTTGCCCACCAAAGCTAGAAATAGATGTTAAGGAAATTCAATATGAGTTAGATCGTAGACGTCCAGGACAAAGCAAGATTACTACACCCCGTAAAGAAACTGATACTTGTGAAATACTGTCTGGGGTATTTGAAGGTCAAACCTTGGGTACACCAATTATGATTTTGGTCAAAAATAAGGATACTCGTCCCCAGGATTATCAGGAGATGTCTATTAAATATCGTCCATCTCATGCTGATGCAACTTATGACGCTAAATATGGTATTAGAAATTGGCAAGGTGGAGGAAGGTCTTCGGCCAGGGAGACAATAGGACGAGTAGCTGCAGGGGCGATCGCTAAAAAAATTCTGCAACAATATTCTGGTGTGGAAATTGTGGGGTATGTGAAGCGGATAAAAAATTTAGAGGCTATTGTTGATTCAACCACAGTAACTATAGAACAGGTAGAAAGTAATATTGTGCGTTGTCCAGATACTGAATGTGCGGAAAGAATGATTGAATTAGTGGAAAAAATCCGAGATGTGGGAGATTCTGTGGGAGGTGTGGTAGAATGTATAGTCCGGAATTTGCCAAAAGGTTTGGGTTCTCCTGTATTTGATAAACTAGAGGCAGATTTAGCGAAGGGTGTAATGTCCTTGCCAGCGAGCAAAGGATTTGAAATTGGTTCTGGTTTTGCAGGTACTACTCTGACAGGTAGCGAGCATAATGATGAATTTTATACAGATGAACAAGGTGATATTCGCACCGTGACTAATCGTTCTGGAGGGATACAGGGTGGCATTTCTAACGGAGAAAATATTGTATTAAGGGCTGCATTTAAACCTACTGCAACAATTAGGAAAGAGCAGCGGACTGTTAGTCGTGAAGGAGATGAGACATTATTAGCAGCAAAGGGAAGACATGACCCTTGTGTTTTACCTAGAGCTGTGCCTATGGTAGAAGCAATGGTGGCTATAGTTTTATGTGACCACTTATTACGCCATCATGGACAATGTAAGAGCTTAAAGTAAGAAAATTTATATGGAAACTAAACCTTCTTCTGTAGTGTTAAGCCAAGATAATATTAATTCCCCTAATTTGTCTGAAAATCTAGGGGATTTTGTAGTTAAATTCTGGGGAGTACGAGGTAGTGTTCCGACTCCGGGAAAAGATACTGTTAGATATGGTGGAAATACTTCCTGCATAGAAATGCAAATAGCTGGTAAGCGTTTGATATTTGATGGAGGTACTGGGATGCGAGAACTAGGAAAAGAATTAATCCAGGAAACCCCAGTAGAAGCTTGTATATTCTTTACTCATTATCATTGGGACCATATTCAAGGTTTTCCATTATTCACTCCTGCTTTTACTTCAGGAAATTGTTTTCATATCTATGGAGCAATTCCTCCAGAAGGGGAGTCAATGAAACAGCATTTTATAGATAGAGTATTACATTATAACTCTCCTGTTCCGCTCAGAGGTATGCAGGCTGACTTACGATTTTATGAACTCCAGCATGGGCAAAAAATGATACTTCATGGTATAGAGATTGAGACTGGTTCTCTAAATCATCCTAATACGGCAATGGGATATAGGGTGACATGGAATGGACGGAGTGCAGTTTATTGTTCTGATACTGAGCATTTTCCTGATGGTTTGGATGAAAGTGTGGTGAATTTGGCACGGGATGCTGATGTACTAATCTATGATGCTATGTACACTGATGATGAGTATCATAATCCCAAGTCGTCCAAAGTTGGTTGGGGACATTCGACTTGGCAGGAAGCAATTAAGGTTGCTGAAGCTGCTGGAGTGAGGCGAGTGGTAATTTTTCACCATGAACCAAGTCATAGTGATGATTTTTTGGATGAGATGGCAGAAGAAGTCAAAGTATCTTTTCCTCTGGCAGTTATGGCCAGAGAAGGTTTAGTTCTGCCAGTAGGGATTTAATTAATAGACTTCTTCCAGAAGTCAGAGAATAGGGAATAGGGGAAATAAATTGTTGATGTCAGATATTGAATTATTGGATTTAATTAAAATTTTGCAAGAGGTCTAATATTATAAATTAGTTTAGTACAGACTTAGTAATAACTGCTTACGATATTCCTTACTTATAGGATGGTCATCTCCCAAGATGTTAAATATTGCTAATATAGCTTTGCGTGCGCCGTCATCTTTATATTTACGATTCCCTCTAACTATATCTAAAAATAATTCCAGCGCTTGTTCATAGTTATCTGATAATGTCAGACTACAAGCTTTTGCATAATTTTTATCTATTTCACTCCCACCTGAATTTTCTGATTCCTGTTTAAAGTGAATTAATGCTTTTACTGCTTGTACTTGGGGATAAAATTCCCTGTTATTCTCCCCAATAGTTTCAATCAGTTTTTCTGCTTCTTTTAACCGATTTAATTTTACTAAAAACTTAGCAGCTTCTACGATAATAGTAATGTTATTAGGATATTTATGAAAGAGCCGATCTAAAAGATTTTTTGCTTCTTCAAATTGACTTGATTTTGTTAGGTTTTGTAGTTCTTCTATATCTGTTTCTAGTTCTGAGTGAAGATTAAGTTCCCCTAGAAAATTTCTTAGTTTTGGTTCTGATAGAACTCCGACAAAACCTGGTTTAACTTCTCCTTGAGTTACTACTCTTACATCTGGTACTCCTTCAATACCATAAGTTTGAGCTAAGTCTGGACTCTGATCGACATCAACTTTAGCTAGGATAAAGTCATATTCTTGAACCAACTTTTCTAAGATTGGTTTTAGCATTTTACATGGACCGCACCAAGTAGCGTAGAAGTCTACTAAAACTGGTTTTTTGTGGGAATTTTTTAAGACTTCGGTAGCAAAGTTTGTATTGTCAACTTCTATAGAGATGCCCATTGAATTATTAGAATTAGAATATTTTGTATTACTAACTATTATGCCTGAATCCTTACAATTTTTGGGAATATGAAGTTAAATTTTTAATTTTAGGGAGTAGGGAGTATTCATTAATGGATAATGGATAATTACCTCATGTAAAACCGTAACGGAATATGTATACGGAATATGTATAAGGAAATATCTTAGCACTTTTTTTTATTTTGAAATAGAATGCTTTATACCTTGATTTTTAGGTGATTCTGGTTCGGTGGTAATGGAAAAGAATGAACGTATTTCTCAAATAAAGGAATAAGCAAGAAGCAAGAAGGAAGAAGTAAGAAGGAAGAATTTTGTAGTCTACCTTTGTGAAAATCGCTATAAATAAATAATGTCATTAAAAAATCACTCAAATTTTAATACACCTGAAGAATATGCAAACCTTGGCAGTGTATATGCTCAAGACAAAAAATGGGATTTGGCAATTGAAAACTACCGTCAAGCTATTGTACTAAAACCAAAATTTTCGTGGTATTACTATCACTTAGCGCAAGCTTTATCTCAAAAAGAAAATTGGCATGAAGCTATAAAAAATTACGATATGGCAATAGAGTTAAATCATAATTTTTCTTGGTCTTATTATAATTTAGGAAATGCCTTAAGTAAGTTGGAAAGATGGGAAGAGGCGATTAATGCTTACAAAAGTGCAATTAAAATAGATACCAATTTTCCTTGGTCTTACTACAATTTAGGCGATGCTTTAATTAAATTACAAAAATGGGATGAAGCTATATATAATTATCTCTATGTAACTAAATTTCAGACAGAATTACCAGGAATTTACAGTAAATTAGGAGATGCGATAGAACAAAAATATAAGTCAAATTTAGATGCAGGAATTAAGGATTACCGCAAAGCTATTCAAGACCCTGAGCAATATTCTATTGAGGATAAATTACTGCAACTTTTACAAAAAAACTCTCATCTATTTATACAGGTAGGAGATGGTTTAGCTAAAGCTAATAAAATTAATGGAGCAATTATTTTTTATAAAGTAGCTCTAGATATTAATCAAGATGACTTAAATATTTCTGAAAAACTACAGGAGGTATTAGATAAAAAAAATCAGTTAGAACGAGAAATATTAGAACTCAGAAAAGAAATAGAATTCAACCCAAATAGTAGCTCTTATTATAATCTAGGTGTTGCCCTAACTCGACAACAAAAATGGGAGGAAGCAGCTAGAGTTTACTTTGAAGGTATTGAGATAGAACCTGATTTTTATTGGTGGTTTTATCACAATATATGGGAAGCCTTTGCTAGGGAAAATAAACTAACAGAAATAGTAACTTTTTTCCAGATATTTCAGAAAGCTCATCCCAACTCTTTTTGGTCTTACTTGAATGTAGGAGAAGCTCTAACTCGTTTGGGTAAAATTGATGCAGCTATACCTTATTATCAAACTGCTTGTTATTATCAAACTAAGAAATCATACCCTAGATTAATATCACAATCCTGGAATTTAGAGCAGGTACAAAAACCTGATTTTATAATTATTGGAGTTCACAAAGGAGGTACTACTTCTCTTTATAGTTATCTGACTCAACATCCACAAATTATTCCTCCGATTAAAAAAGAAATGGATTTTTGGTCTTGGAAATTTAATGAGTCAATTAATTGGTATCTAGCTCATTTTCCCGGAATTTCAGAGGGAAAAAATTTATTGACTGGGGAAGCTAGTCCTAGTTATTTCGATCATCCGAATGCTGCTAAGAGGATTTACCAATTTTTGCCAAAAATTAAGCTGATAATACTATTGAGAAATCCTGTAGATCGAGCAATATCTCAATATCATCAATGGCTAAGATTAAATTGGGAAAATCGTTCTTTAGAAGATGCAATTAAATCAGATTTAGAGAAACTAACAAAAGCTCCTGAAAAAGTTAATTACTGGATGAAGGAATTAAATTATTTAGCAAGAGGAGTATATGTTGAGTTTTTTAAGGAATGGATGAGTTTATTCCCAAGGGAACAATTCTTAATTTTGAAAAGTGAAGATTTTTATGTTAATCCAAAAGCTAGTATGCAGGAAGTTTTAAAATTTTTAGATTTGCCAGAATACGAACTCCCAGAGTATAAGAATTATAATTCTGGTAATTATTCACAAATCGACTCATTAATGCGTAAGAGTTTAAGTAATTATTTCCGATTTCATAATTACAGACTAGAAGAATATTTAGGAATGAAATTTAATTGGGAGTAGGTCATTTCAGTTATCAGTTATCAGCTTTTAGCTATCAGTACCTCATGGAATAAGGAAGTTTTAATTGCTGATTAGTAAAAAAGAAAGGTAATTATCAATTATCCATTATCCATTAGTGAATCCTTCTTCCTTTTTTAAATATGTATTCAAATTTAACTCCAGAAATGTCAGCTTTTAGTTTATGTCAAGAAGCAGAGTCTTATTTAGAAGCAGAAAAATTAGATGAGGCTTATTTAGCTTGTGAAAAAGCTCTAGAAATATTACCTTTCTATCCTTTAGCTTGCAAAAGTATGGGAAATATATTGCACGCTATGGGAAAGTTAGATGAAGCAATAAATTGGTATGCACAAGCAATTATACAACAACCAAATTGGGCAGAGGTTTACACAAATATTGGCAGTTTATATGCTAAACAAAAAGAGTGGAAGCCAGCTATAGCTTGTTATGAAAAAGCTATTGAATTAAAACCGGATTTGGCTGGTGTTTATCGTAATTTATCTCGGGTTTGCCAACAGTTAGGAGATTTAAGTTTGGCAAAAAAATATTGGTTTAAATCTCAAAAAATAGAGACAGAAAAAAAAGCTTTGGTAAAGGCAAATCAAGGTAATATTCTATTTGAAAAAGGGAAAACAGAAGAGGCGATCGCTAATTATCGTGAGGCTATAGAATTAAATCCTAGTTTATCAGAGGCTTATTCAAAATTAGCAGAAATTTTAGTCATTCAAGGAGAATTAAATGAAGCGATTGATTGTTATCAAAGTTTAATTGAACTCTTACCTAAAAATTGGTTAATTTCCCATAAACTAGGAAAACTTTTCCGAGAAACAGGGAAGTTAAATGATGCAGTAGAAGCATTTGAACATTCTATAGAACTTAATCCACAATTTGCTTGGTCTCAGAAACATTTAGCAGATGTTTTGTATGAGCAAGGAAAGTTAAATCGAGCGCTTACTTATTATCAAAAACTAATGAAAACTAACCCTAATATTTGGGATGTTTACTGTAAAATTGGGGAAATTTTAGTCAAACAAGGGGAAATAAATCAAGCAGTTGTTGTCTATCGTAAAGGTCTGCAAATAAATCCTAATTTACCAAGATTTCACTACAAATTGGGAGAAGCACTAAGTAAACAAAAAAAATGGGAGTCAGCAATTCAAGCTTATCATCAAGCAATACAATTAAAAGCAGATAACCATTTATTTCATTTCAAATTAGCAAATGCTTTACAAAATATCGGAAAATTAGATGAGGCTATCATTAGTTATCAAAAAGCTATAGAAATTAATTCTAAATTCTGTTGGTTATACGCATCATTAGGACAAGTCTATATTCAACAAAAAAATTGGTCTGATGCTGTAGAATGTTTTAGACAAGCAATACAAATTAAACCAGACTATGATAAAGCTTATGAAAAAATAGCCTATATTTTTGAGCAGTTAGGTGATAGGGAGGCAGCAGAAAAATGTAGAAATAAACAGGAGTTACCATATTCAGGAATCAAATAAATTTACTCTTAGGAATTCATAAAAATATGTCCGATATAGAGAATCAAGAAACAGTAGCATTTAATTTGAAGCAAAAAGCTGAAAGATATTTATCTCAAGGAAAGTTAGATGAAGCTTATGCTAATTGTTCTAAAGCTTTAGAAATTTCACCTAACTCTGGAGAAATTTACAAAATCTTGGGTAATATCTGGCAAAGAATGGGGCAGTTAGAATTAGCTCAAAAATCTTACAAACAGGCAATTGAATATAATCTAAATTCAGCAGAGGTTTATGCAAATCTAGGTAGTATAAGTGCTAGGCAAAACCAATTAGAAACAGCAATAGAATATTATGAAAAAGCTATTAGCATTAAACCTGATTTTGCAGGTTTTTATCTAAACTTAGCTAAGATATGGCAGTCTTTAGGAAAAGAGGAATTAGTAACAAAATGCAGATATCAAGCACTTGTTTTGGAGCCAAAATTAGCTACGGCAATAGAATCCTTAAATCTAGGAGATAAATTATTAGAATTAGGTCAACAAGAAAAGGCGATCGCTTGTTACTTTATTGCTATAGAATTAGACAAAAAATTATCAGTAGCATATAACAAACTGGGAAATATTTTAATCGAACAAGGTGAGTTAGATAAAGCAATAAGAATTTACAGGCAAGGAATAGAAATAATACCAAAAAATCCAAAATTTTACTGCAATTTAGGAGACGCACTGACAAAAAAACAACAATATCAAGAAGCTACTCTTGTTTATAGTCGCGCTATACAATTACATCCGAATAATTATATGTTCCATGAAAAATTGGAAGATTCTTTGCAAAAAAAATATAATTTCAACGAAACAGAAGAAATTAATTTTAATCGAGCTAAGAAAACTATAAATTTTACGATTATACCTACACCTGCTGGATTTACAGATCAATTGCTTCAATTTATGATGTTTTATAAATTAGGTTTATCTTTAGGGTGGAAATATATTCATAGCGACTTTACTAGCAATCGTAGCTCTCAAAAAATTTACAATTTTCTAGGATTTAATCAATATTGGTCTATTAATCTTAAAGATGTAGATATTACCAATTATAGTTCGATATATTTAAAGTTTGACGATCATAATTTTGACGTTCTAAAAGCTATTAATTCTCTGAATGAATTACAGAAATACTGTAATAATTTGCTAGATAAATATGATTCTACTAAAAATGATATTATTGCTATTTTTAGATCGGGTCTACTATCAAAAGCTAGAGGAAAAATATTATCATTAGTTAATTCAGAAATTCCTAGTTATCAAGACAACCTTAATTTCAGAAAAATTTACTTTGAGTATTCTCCAGAGATAGGAAATGTTAAGCAAATTTTTGAACCTAAAAAAATCAAGTTATTAATTCATATTAGAGCGGGGGATATTGCTCATATAAAAACTACTGGGGGAGCTTTTATTAAATCCATAAATAGATTGAAAGAAGAGCAAAGAAGATTCGGCAAAAAATTAAATGATATTAATTTATTTGTGAATAAAGTAGATTCACTTGATGTAGATGATTACTATCAATTTGCCAAAAGATTTATCTCTTACTTAGGAAAACAAAATATATCGACTTGTGTTTTTTCGGATGGTTATGAGCGTGGTTTTGATTTTCTTAAAAAGAATATTCAGGAAATGCAATTGACTACTGCGGAAACTCTAGAAATTTTTCAACTTAGTAATTCCTATGAATCCGAGCAATTTAGTAGATTTAATAATCTAGAAAATTGTACTTGTATAATTGGTGAAAGTGATGAAAAACTTTTTGATTTGATTCGCTCTTGCATGATGGCAAATATTTTCATAATTGGTTCTGTGCAAAGAATGATACCAAAATTTTTGTCTAATTATTCCGAGCTAAAACACCCACCTGTTATATTTATTTTATACAAAAAAGCGAACTTATCTTTAATAATGAAAACTCACTTTGAAGATTTACTGCTAGATTCTCGTAAGGTAACAGTAATACCAGTTGATGTAGATAATTATCAGATTAATGACTTAGTATCTATAGCTATAGATAAGATAAATCTTAGATCGAGTAGTTAAATATTAGAGATTTTCTAAGTTTTTCTTGTTACTTTTAAGATAGTAATTAAAATCTTGATAAAGTTGATTAGGAGTAATGTTACTTCATTAATGGATAATGGATAATGGATAATGGATAATTACCTCTCCCTAAAAGGTAGAGGATTGACTAAAAGGAAAAGATTTATTTCTCTTTTGGGAGATTCAATATGGTTAGGTAACCCATCCATCCCATCCTACGGACTGCTCGGCAAACGACCGCTTTTTCCCCTTTATTGGGGAGGCTTTAAACCTAAATTATCTAATTATTTAATTGTTTAATTATTAATTATTTCGGTAAATCAAAAACCTAGAGGTATTAGGTAAGCATTCGGGCACATCTAATATTTGCAAAAATATTTTTTTTCTATTCCCTATTCCCTAAAAGTGATAATTTTTTGGCTTTCTTAAAAATTGAGATGCATCCTAATACTATTTCTCAAAAATTTTGCTATATCCGATCGGGTGGGGAAGTGTGGGAAGAGAGGGAAAAGGTAGGGACGTTCGCATTTTTGTTATGCAACGTCCGTATGAATAATAAATACTAACCGACTAATAATTGTCACGCAACAAACTTTTAATCTTGGTAACTATTTGACTATTGAAGTCTAGCATTAATGGATGGTAATTGGTATAAGAATTCAGTCCTTAGCTAGCCTCCTATAATAGGAGTTAAGTTATGAGGTTTTGTCAAAGTTTTATGGAGTGAAAAAACATTGGAGCAGGAAATATCAATACTAGGTTTAAACCAAAAAGCAGAATCTTATTTAGCTCAGGGAAAATTAGATGAAGCAGATACAATTTGTAACGAAGCCTTGGTAAAACTAGAATATAGAACCCATTTGGTATCTCTTGAAGAAATTACAACTCCAATAGCCATCTAGGTTTTACGAGTCTGGCAGTCATTTTTCGTAATTTTTCGGTCTCCTGAACCCCTATAGTTGTTAAGCTGCCTAAAACGGCTTTCCTGAAAGCTTTGTATTTCAAGAAAAGATCCCAAATGGGTTCTATATAGCGTTAATTTACAACACCAAATAATGCCTGGTAATTAGTATAAGAATTCAGCCCAAAGCTTGCCTCCTATAATAGGAGTTACCTTATGAGGTTTTGTCAAAGTTTTATGGAGTGAAAAAACATTGGATCAGGAAATATCAATACTAGGTTTAAACCAAAAAGCAG